>RZYB01000139.1 GCA_009930495.1 Deltaproteobacteria bacterium | reverse complement strand
CCACTCACCACTTCAAGACAAAACTGCTCTTGCTTTGCGGTCAACCGTTTCATTCATCACCATCCTTGCCGACACCGGCGTAAATCTTTGTTTCGTCGAGCTTCCAGTAGGCCAGAAACTTGCATCCACACTCCCGGCACTCGTGGCGCTGCTGGAGAAAGTCGTTCGTCAAGCACTGCGGACCTTTCGTCCGTATCGTGTCCGATGCTCCGCACTGCGGGCACAGAACCGGTAGTCTCGTAATCATAGAACCCCCTTCAGGAATAAATCCTGCTCTGCTGCATCCATTCGCGCCCACACGTCCAGCATGGTCCCGACCTTCTCCACGTTCCACCACGGCATCGATGGCGTTACTCTGGCGATACCGGCCAAAAGTCCGTCCCGCTCGGCAAGCCTGGATGCCTGCCACAACTCCATAAGCTGCTCGGCGCGGGTCATACGTCACCCCTTGGCCCAAGCAGGCATTCACCAGACACCATACACAGTCGGCACTTGGAGCACGCCCTTGGATGACCCTTGCACTCGGTCAGGGTGGCCATGGTCTTGTAATCTGGCAGAAAGCCGTTCAGCACCGGGTCAAGCCAGAACTGCCCCGGTTTCGGCTCAAGGGACATGGGCGTTTCCGCCCCGGCGTCCTGTTTCGTTGCAACTGCTGTTTTTTTGGTCGGGTCGGTCGGGTCGGTCGGGTTAGCCCACGGCCCACCTAGGTTTTGCTGACCCGACTTGCGTTTTTCGTGGTCGGGTCGGGTCGGGTCGGTCGGGTCGGGTTCCACCTGGGCACCGCTGGCCAACTTCAAAAGGCGGTCAATGTTCAACATGGCTGCCCCCCTTCATCGTCCGGCATGGTCACGGCATACACGCGCACCTTGCCAAGATCCGGAAGCGGCACCCGGACAGTCAGGTTTTTCCCATCGTTTCGATGAAGCAACCCGGCCCGGTCCAAAGCCTTGGCTGCCGTGGCATGATTCAACCCACCCAGCACCGTTTTGAACTGGTCGGAAGTGAAAAGGAACTGCTCTTGCCCGTTCAGGGTCCGGCGGAATCCAGCCCGATCCAAGATCCTTTCAGGCGTGCCAGGGTCGATATTTTGGAAGCGGCTTGACCCGTAGCGGGCAATGAAAGCCCGCACTGTATCCACGGCGCGGCGGTCTTCCTGATCGCCAGCTCCGCCACGGCCTTCAAGCCACGAATCCAAGCAACCTTTGGCGGCGGCCAGGGCTTCGCCTTCGGCCCACGGCACAAGCCCGAAGTCCACGGCAAGCTCCCCGGCAACACCAGCCAGGGCGAAGCGTTGGACCACCCGGCGGACCTGCCCGGAAGCAGTGGGCGGCGTCCAGGCCGACACCACGGCGGCCACGTCCTGGGACAGGTTCAATTCATCCCGGCGTTGGATCAGGGCTTCGATGTAGGCCCGGCCCAACGTGCCATAATTTGCGGCGCAAGCGGCCTTGATTGCGTCCGAGAACTGCCCCGGCGTTTCGTGCCCGTGCAAGTCCTGCCATGCTCCCATTCCCACGCCTGCATCGGCTGAAAGGTCAACAATGCGGACTTCCTGCCCGGCCCGGACCTGCTGGCCGTCTTCCCGTATTTTGCCGGACAGGGTCATTTCCCCGTTGGATACAACCGCGCACCGCCAAGCCTTGAGCGCCCGCGCTGATCCGTCTTGATTAGCCCGGCTTTTCCCCTGGCCCTGGGATAGCAAGTAGGCGGCTTCGGGCACGACACGCGGCCCCGCTTGCCCAATTTCGTCCAGGCACAAGCACGCGTCATTGTGCAAGGCGGCGATTCCTTCCAGTCCGTTGGACGTGCTCCGCCACGTCCTGATCCCCGAAGGTGGGCCATATACGGACCACGCGGCCCGCATTATCGTGGTCTTGCCCGTGCTGCTGTGCCCCCAAAAATGGAAGCCCCCGGAATCCATCCCGGCCAGTTCAAGCAAAGGCCCGGACAGGGCGGCGCTAATCCCAAACATGAGCAAGCGGTTTTTCATGGCCCACGCGCCTATGGTCGCGTTCCAGTCTTCAAGGCTTCCGGCCTGCGTGAATGGATTCGCGGCCATGGTCGCTTGGAGCACAAGGCGTTCTTCGCCCTGACCAATCACTGCGTCCGGGCGGACATAGGCGTTTCCATGCCACCCCGCCCGGTCAACGCACCGCGCCCGGTCATGCACCACCACGGAAGCCAATAACTGCCCAAGCAGTGCCTTTGCCTTTAGACTGGTCGCACCGCGCCACCCACCGCTTGCCATTTCCGCCCGCCAACTCTGCCGGGTGTCATTCAACAAGCTGTAGGGCATGGCCCACCAATGCAACTTTCTATCCGGGTCATGCCAACCAATCAAAAGCCCCCATGCTTCGGAATCGCCGTTTCTGGTCATGGCCTGAAAGTAAATCGGCGCACCCAGCCAGGTTTTTTCTTCGGGCTTTTCCGGGTCTTCGATGTACCAAAGCCCTTCGGCGTTCTTGTGGTATCCGTTGGGCAACTGAACCTGACCCAACCCGACTTGACCCGACCGACCCGACTTGGGTTTTTCGGTAGTCGGGTCGATAAAACCCCCGTCAACCGCGCCTTGACCCGACCGACCCGACCGACCCGACTTGTTTTCAGCATATTGCAAGGTTTCAGACATAGCGCCCCCTTGCCTGCCGGGGTTCGGCCATGCCTGCTTGAAAACCGCTCTCGATAGTCCGGGCGGCTTCGTGATCGCCAAGCCCACAAGCGGCGGCGGCCTGCTCCAAGGCGGTCAGGGCTTCGCCGTGTTCGATCTCGCCACCGCCCACAAGTTGCCCGATGACATAGGCCGCTTCATTCAAGCGGACGTTGCGGCCAGAATCGGGAGACATGGATGCCAGCTCTCGGCATTCACGTTCCAGGGCGACGGCTCCGTATCGGGTCGATAGCGTGGCCAGGATTCGCGGGCATGGTCGCTGCTCCGGTCGGGGCTTCCTGGCCAAGTGGTCAATCCATGCTTGGGGAAGCGGGGCAGGACGTAGGCGGTTCAGCCAGACATAGACCCCGGCTTCGTTTCGTGATGGCGGAATAATCACATAGCCCCCGGCGCTGCGGACATCGATTCCGGGTCCGATCTTGCCAGCACTGCAAGGGATCTCCGCCCCCGCCGGATAGGTGAAGAAAAGCTGATCTCCGCCTGACCCCGTGCGCTGCTGTAGCGTTTCGGGTAGCGGCCCAAGATCCGCTTCCAGATCCTTGCAGGCGGCGATACCATCCACCCCGTTCTTGCGGTCTCTGTCGATGACAAGTAGCCCACTGACCGGTCCGGTCGGCATCCCAATTCCAGCCACCCCCGGCCGAGAAAACATCTCGTTGATCGTGTCCGTGTCGGTAGTGGCGTCCAGGTAGCCGTGCTCGGTCATGGGATGCTTTTTGATATTGCAGGGGAACACCGGCTTGCCCTTCCCGGCAACGCTCAAGGCTGCGCTTTTTAGCGCCTGCCTGCTCACAAAAGCACCTTCGCGGCAATGATGATTCCAGCCGCGACTAGCAAATCAACTTGACTGATTGTCCATCCTGTGAAACATTCAAGCCAAGAAACACACCGTTTCACAAGCCCCATCCCTATGCCCTGCGTGCCCGCGTGGGGCTTTTCCTTTCTCATGCCCTGGCCCCCTTCGCCTGCTGCGCGTCAAACTCAATCGCGGCGGCCCTGGATCTCTCCATCCAATCGGGATGCTGCTCAACAAACATAGCCAACGATGCGGCGGTCCAACCGTCACGACCGTGATGCTTTGCACGGATAGGGCGGAATCCTTCTTTCTCTTGGATCTCTCTGGTCAAATGCCGATCGTATTCCAGCCCGGACCATATTTCCAAAACAACCATCTGCGTATTCGTGACGGCCCCGGAGAAAAACCGTTCCACTTCATCTCTGCCGACAAAATCCCCCGGCCAGTTCTTCACGGCGGCGGCGGTATCCACAAAAGGGCGGTCAGTGGCTACTCTGTTTTTCTTCATGCCTGCACCCCCTGACCCGTGGCGCGGGATTCAATCCATGTAGCCAACTGATCCCGATCATAGGCAACGCGGCGTCCGACCACGATCTTGCCGGGGCCTTCGCCAAGGGCGTCCAAGTTCGCCATGGTTCTGGGATGGAGTAGCCCACCGCTGAAACGACCCACTTCGGCGCGGGCAACGATAGGGCTGGGCCAGGACTCGATCAGCTTTTTCGATAACGTCATAAAAAAACCCCCTTCACGCTCACGCGTGACTTGTTGTGACTGTTAGGGGCTGTTATCGTTGACTTTTTATGTCGCTGTCAGGATGGAAAAAATCCAGAAAGGCGGGAAAAAAGGCAGGAAAAAATCCAGAATTGCGAAAGGGCGTAAAAAAACCGGGTTTCCCCGGTTGTAATTACTCGCTCTGATCAAGCAGCCTTGTGTAGTAGCGGAATCGTTCTCCGTAACTCTTTGCTGCTTCCGATCCTTTCTCTGGGACTGGATCGCCCAATGCGACGGCGGCGGCGGCGTAATTTTTCAAGCCCCATCGATCGACGATTTCAAGCATGATCCAGCCGAACTTCGCCCCTTCGATACTGCGGTAATAGTCGGCAAATTGTTTGGGCGTCTTAAAAATGCGGGCAGGTTCTTCCACCTGCTGATCATGGCCTGGCTCGGTCGTGGCCGTGGGCGGCGTCGTGGCGGTTTCGACGACTTCCCAGCAATGCCCCAACTCGTGAACCATTCGCGGCCAACTGCTTTCTGCAAAAAATCGGAAAATCTTGGCGGCCCGGACATATTTGACCCATTCATCAACGCTTGGCATCAGTGAATGGTCATAAAAAGCAGGATCGGTCTCTGCTGTGCGGGAACCACCGGCTTCACTTGTTGGCTTGGGGACAATGCCGCGCCGTATGCCTTTTACAAATTCAATGGTCAGGCAACCAAGCCTGTCAATCAATTCACCGCAAGTCACATAATCCGAAACTTTTTCTAACGTCATATCATCTGCCCCTTTGCCCCGTGCATAAAGATCCAGGGTCAGGCGCTGCCGGGGCAGGTAGTGCGCTTTTCGGTCGTGATGATCAGTCACGACCTAGACCCTGGAAAAATTGCTATTTGCCGAAAATGCTCGTCACCTTGGATGGCATTGCAAGCTCATCGGCAAGGGCGTCCATGGCCTTGCGCTTGGTTTTGTCATCGTCGTGCGCGTATCTCAACGCCATGATCGGCGAAGACCACCCGCATAATGCTTGCAGGTCAGGCAGGGACATTCCACCCTTGGCTAGTCTGGTTGCTGCGGAATGTCTCAACGTATGAAAGACAACTCGGTCGCGCTTGCCCCGGCCTTCATTTAGGCCCAAGGCTTCCACCGTATCTCGGAATGGTTGCGGCGTCTGCGTGTAGGGATTCCCGGCGCTGTTCAAAAAAACATGCCCGGCCACGCGCCCCTGACTGCGAAGATCCACAAGAAAGGCGACAAGTGGAACTGGTAGCGGGATAGTCCGATCTTTGCCGTTCTTCGTGGCTCGGAAAGTCGCTTCCCCCACGGAAAGATCAAGGTCTTTCCATTCGAGCCCGGCGGCTTCACCAAGCCTGCATCCCGTCATGGCACAAAAAATAGTAATGGCATGGGCGGCCCGGTCGCGTTCGGCCAGGGCTTGTAGGATCGCTTGGAGTTCCGCTGTCGATAAGGTCCGTGTCCGGCGATTGCCACCTTTGCCGATGGTAGCGCCAACGTCACGGGCGGCGGGCGGCGGGAAGGGTACCAGCTTTCGAGAATATGCGAAGGCCAGGACTTGCCGGAGAACACCTGCCATATATTGGCGAGTACGCGGGGCAAGCTGGCCGTCAACCATGGCACCCATGAACCGGTCCCAATGGTCAACGTCTATGTCTTTGATCGGCACGTCGCCAAGGATTGGCTGTAACCAGTTCGAGAAGGCGCTTTCGTCACTCTGCCAGGACTTGGCCTTTTTCCTGTCGCCACTGATTAGCTTGGCGCTGGTCAGGTAAACCGGCCAATACTCGGAAAGGGTCACGTTGCGGGCGGCTTCAAGCTGCTGCTGTCGTTCGGCTTCGGCCTTGGCCTGGGCTTCAAGCTGCTTGGCTTCGGCTTTGGTAGTAGGGGCATCGATGATGCCTTTCTTGGCCTTGATGTACTGCAACCGGATGGAGACGGCATCTTCCTGGGTCATGCCTTCGGATGCCCAACCCAAAGACTCGGAAACCATCTTGCCGTCCACGGCGTACCTGATTCGGAAATACCGATCAGGCGCTTTGCCGTGCTTTCGGTCGGGATGAAACTTGACTTGCACGCCCCGTGCCACTGTCTTCCATTGGCTGCTTTTTTCGTCATCCATCGCCGCCCCCATGCCCTAAAACCTTTGCCAGTTTTTTGCCACTTTTTCCGGTGCAATCGCGTGTTTTTGCGTGATTGTTTGTGAAACCAAACTAGTGATAACATACTGACAAGTCAATCAAATTGTGGTTTTTTGTGACGGCCCGTGAAAGCCATTTTTCGGATTCGTAATCAGCAGGTCGAGAGTTCAAGTCTCTTTCCTGGCTCCAGAAAATCAAGGACTTAGATGTAAAATCTAGATCCTTTTTTCTTTTTTTGGCATTTGAGGGATACTTTGAGGTGTCCAAACTTTTGCCCGTGCTGTCCCAGCCAGACCGGCCCGCTTGTTCCGGCCAGGGCCTTGGCTTCCCACGCGATGCCGGCCAGGGTGTCCGTGTCGGTGGGGGTGATCTTGCCGGCGGTGGCGTCGGAGTAGATCCTCCCAACTGCGTTCCCTCCGAACTTCCGCATGGGCGCTTACTGTGAATAAATTTTCTCTATAAATTATCGATTTTGCGATATGATTGGACCTTGAGCCGGATTCATGCTTACGAACTGCGCCCATATGTCCGGCGCGTCGGGCGCGGGTAGGTCGCGCGTGGATGGCGTGCATCACGAAACGGCACGGGGAGGAGCGATGGAAGGAAAACTGGACAAGAAATATGGTCTTTTTACGGCCATTTCCATGGTCGTGGGCATCGTCATCGGCAGCGGCGTGTTCTTCAA
>RZYB01000138.1 GCA_009930495.1 Deltaproteobacteria bacterium | reverse complement strand
TCGACGAACGGATTCGCGAGGTGGTCCGCGACAAGGATATCCGCGTCCTGGGCCCGGGGAGCCTGGGCATGATCGTCCCGGCCAGCGGGGTCAACGCCAGTCTGTCCCGCGTCGGGGCCAAGGAAGGGCGCATCGCCTTCGTGACCGAGTCCGACAGTCTGTTCGAATCGGTTCTGGACTGGGCCAAGACCAACAACGTCGGATTTTCACATTGCGTGTCCCTGGGCCGGCAGCTGGACGTGGATTTCAGCTCGGTGCTGGACTACCTTGGTTCCGACCCGGCCACCAAATCCATTCTGCTCTACGTCGAAACCATCCAGGACGCGCGCAAGTTCATGTCCGCAGCCAGGGCCAGCGCCCGCAACAAGCCCATCCTGGTCATCCGCCCGCGCCGCCTGCCGTGCGACCTGCGCGACGCCAGCACCGACCTGACGGAAATGGATCTGGATCACATCTATGACGCCGCCTTTCGCCGGGCCGGCATGGTCCGCGTGGACGACATCGATTCCCTGTTCGAGGGCGCGCGTACCTTGGCCAATTACAAACCCCTGCGCGGCAATGGTCTGGCCATCATGACCAACGGTCAGAGCATCGGGCTCTTGACCGCCGATACCCTGATCGACGGCGGCGGGGAGCTGGTGCGCATCACCGAGGAAACCCAGCTCAAGCTGGAAGAAATTCTGGGACAGGAGCGCTGCTCGGACAACCCCGTGACCCTGCCCTACGACGCCACGCCGGACATGTACGCGCGTGTGCTCGGCGTTCTGGTCCGGGCCAAGGACGTGGGCTGCGTCTTGATTCTGCATGTGCCCTTTCAGGGGACGAGCAGCGTGGAAATCGCCCAGGCCGTGGCCCAGGTCGCCAAGACCAGCCGTTGCCTGGTGCTGGCCAACTGGCTGGGCGAGGAGACGGTGCAGAACACCAAGGAAATTTTCGAGGACACGGCCATTCCGGTTTTCGATCGTCCAGGCAAGGCGGTCATGGCCTACCTGCACATGCAGCGCTACAAGCGCACGCAAGGGATCTTGATGCAGACACCGGATTCCCTGCCGGCGGATTTTTTTCCAGACACGGACCATGCCGAGGGAATTATCAAAACCGCCCTGGCCGAGGATCGGGGGCAATTGACCGAAGAGGAGTCGCGGCTGGTTCTGGCCGCCTACGGCGTGCCGGTGGTCGAGACGCGGATCTGCAAATCGGCCATGCAGGCCGTGGACGCGGCCTCGGAGCTGGGTTTTCCCGTGGCGCTCAAAATCCGCTCGCCGCAGATTTCCCAACCCTTCGACATCGGCGGCGTGGCCCTGGATCTGACCACTCCGGACTTGGTTTTCGAGGCGGCCGCCAACATGGCCGCCCGCGTCCACACCCAGGTCCCCAACGCCTATATCGAGGGCTTCACGGTCCAGAAGATGGGCCGGCGACCCGGCGCCCACGAGCTGTTTATTTCGGTTTTCACGGACAAGACCTTTGGCCCGATCCTGCGTTTCGGCCACGGCGGCGTCGCGGCCTCCATTGTCGACGATCAGGCCGTGGCCCTGCCGCCCCTGAACATGAGTCTGGCCAAGGACATCATCTCCCGCACCCGGATTTTCAAACTCCTGGCCGGTTCCCGTCGGCAGGCGCCCGCGGATATCGATGATATCTGCATGGCCCTGATCCAGATCAGTCAGATGGTCATCGACCTGCCGCAGATCGTGACCCTGGAAATGAATCCGGTCTTCGCCGACGATAAGGGCGTTTTGGCCCTGGGAGCCAGGATTTGGATTCAACCGGCCACGGTCAGCGGACCGGAACGACTGGCCATCCGGCCCTACCCGCGCGAGCTGGAAGAATGTGTCCGGTTGAAAAACGGCGAGCAGATTTTGCTGCGCCCCATTCGGCCCGAGGACGCGGTGGCGCATCTGGCCTTTATCCACGGCCTGTCCGAAGAGGATTTGCGGCTGCGTTTTTTTGGGCTGGTCCAGAGTTTCGTGCTCAACGACATGCCCAAGTTCACCCAGATCGACTATGACCGGGAAATGGCCTTCATCGCCACGCGCATGGTGGACGGCAATCCCGAAACCCTGGGCGTGGTCCGGACGTCCACCAAGCCGGACAATTCCGAGGCCGAATTCGCCATTATCGTCCAATCATCCATGAAGGGCACGGGCCTTGGGTCGCTGCTTTTCGAAAAAATGATCCGCTACTGCAAGAGCCGAGGCACCCGCTATTTTGTTGGCCAGACCATGCCGCGCAACAAGGCCATGATCGCCCTGGGCAAACGCTTTGGTTTGGAAGTGTCCCATAATTTCGAGGAAGAGCTGGTCGAAATGCGCCTTCCCCTGTGGGAATGGGAACCAAAGCGGTAACCCCCGTCCCGCCCGTCCGAGGATGGGCGGGACTCGCTTCTAGATAATCCAACCGATTTTCGTTAAACGATCGTTTTCCGGCGCGACCAATGCGTCCGAGGCGAACGAGAGACGTCTCTTTCCTGGCAAGGAGAGAAGATGGAGGAGGTTTTATGCACAACAAGGATATTGCCATCCTGACCATCGACGGCCGGAGTTTCGAGTTGCCCGTTGTCCGGGGAACCGAAGGCGAGGTGGCGGTGGACGTAAGCAGTCTGCGAGCCAAGTCCGGAGTGATCACCCTGGATCAGGGCTATGCCAATACAGGATCGTGCTACAGCGCCATCAGTTTTGTCGATGGCGAAAAGGGAATTCTCCGCTATCGAGGCTATCCCATTGAACAGCTGGCGGGCCAGAGTTCCTTTGTCGAAACGGTCATGCTGCTGGTTTTTGGCGAGCTGCCAACCCGCGACGAGCGGGCCGATTTCCGCATCCTGCTTGGCGAGCAGGCCTTGCTGCACGAAGACTTGATGCACCATTTCGAGGGTTTCCCCCCGCATGGGCACCCCATGGCCATCCTTTCGGCGGTCATCAATTCCCTGGGGGCGTACAATCCGGACCTGCTCGACATCCAGACCGAGGAGGAATTCCGCAAGGCCGTGGCCAAGCTGATCAGCAAGGTCCGCACCATCGCGGCGTTCAGTTATCGTAAATCAGCCGGGCTGCCGATCATTTATCCGGACCCGAGCCGGTCGTATTGCGAGAATTTTCTGCACATGATGTTTTCCGTGCCCTACAAGGAGCACGTGCCCACGCCCGAGGCCCAGAAAGCCCTGTCGCTGTTTTTGCTGGTGCACGCGGATCACGAGCAAAACTGCTCCTGCTCCACGGTGCGCATGGTCGGATCGAGCGAGGCCAATTTGTTCGCCTCGGTGTCGTCGGGTATTTGCGCTTTGTGGGGACGACTGCACGGTGGCGCCAACTCCGCCGTGATCCAGATGTTGGACACCATCCACAAGGGCGATTTTTCGGTCAAGGAATGCATCGAGCGGGTCAAACGGAAAGAATTCCGACTGATGGGATTTGGACACCGGGTGTACAAGAACTTCGATCCCCGGGCGCGCGTGCTCAAAAAATGCGCCACGGATTTGCTGGATTCCCTGCACATCAAGGACCCGCTGTTGGATATCGCCCAGGAGTTGGAGGAGATCGCCCTGAACGATGATTTTTTCACGTCCCGCAAGCTTTACCCCAACGTGGACTTCTATTCCGGCCTGATCCTGCGCGCCTTGAACATTCCGGTGAACATGTTCCCGGTTATGTTCGCCATGGGCCGCATGCCCGGCTGGATCGCCCATTGGCACGAGCAGCATCTTCAGGAGGACACCCGCATCCATCGCCCCCGTCAGATTTATGTCGGGCCAAACGCGCGCGACTACGTGCCCATGAAATACCGCTAGCCTAGCTGGAAATCATGCTGCCTGAAACGCGAAAACCCCGTCCATGGACGGGGTTTTCGCGTTTCAGATTCCAAAGAAGAACCGTCTCTTTTTCATGAACGGATTTCGTTCAACCCAAGGGCGTGTTCGGAATAAGCGTCCAGATGCCGCACGGACAGGCTCCGGCGCAGAAGCCGCAGCCGATGCATTTTTCCGGATCGCAGACCATGGCGAACTCGCCCGCCGGCAGGGCTTCTCGGGAGATGGCGCCGCGCGGGCAGACCGCCTCGCAGATGCCGCAATCCCGGCACACGCCGCAGGACGAACACTCGTCGGCGCACTGGTCCAGACTTTCGAATTTGCTCAGGCGCGGATCGTAGTAGGCCAGATTCATGCGCGAATAATCGATGGTTTCGGACATGTGGTTGCCGGGGTCCATGTATTCGAGCCGTGTCTTGAGTTCCTCGGCCATGTCCTCGGTGACCGAAAGGGGCCGCTTGCCGGTGATGATCTCGTCGATGGCCGTGGCCGCGCGACGACCGTCGCCGATGGCCTGGGTGAGTAAGCCCAGCTTGACCAGATCGCCGATGGCAAAAACCTTCGGGTCCGTGGTCTGGTTGACGTCGTTGACCTTGATGAAGCCGCGCTCGCGGGCGATGTTGTCCGGAATGGCCTCCAAATCCGGAATATCGCCGATGGACACGATAACCGTGTCCGCCGGCAGAACCCGGCCATCGGTCAGGACCACGCCCTCGGCCGTGATTTCCTTGGTGAAACACGGCCACAGGAACTCGGCTCCGGCCTTTTCGGCTTCCTCGCGTTCCTTGCCGAAGGAGGCGGGCTTTTGCACGTCAATGACGGTCAGGCTGGTCGCGCCCAGGCGTCCGGCCTCGGAGGCCACGTCGCAGCCGACATTGCCGCCGCCGATGACCACCACGCGACCGCCCACCGTGGCGTCGCCGTGCTTGCAGGATTTCAGAAAATCCGTGGCCGGGATCAGTCGCTCGTTGCCGGGTATGGGCAGGGTGCGCGGACGCTGGGCGCCCGTGGCCAGGACGATGAAGTCGTAATCGTTTCTGATGGCCTCGAAATCCTCGCGATTGAGCTTTTTCTCCAGGCGCACATGGGGGATGATTTCCCGCGCCCGGTCCAGTTCCGCCGCCAGCACTTCCGGCGGAATGCGGTTGGCCGGGATGGACGCCTGGAGCTTGCCGCCGAGCTTTTCATCCATGTCAAAAACAGACGCCCTGTGCCCCTTGAGCCGCAGCTGCCAGGCCACGGAAATACCGGCCGGGCCACCGCCGATGACGGCGACCTTCTTGTCCGAGGACATGGGCAGCATGGGCGGGTTGGCGTTGATGCCTTCCTTGCCGAGCATCTTGGCGTCCACGGGCTTCAGATTGCCCAGGCCGCGCGTGCATCCTTCCATGCACAGGTTGGGACAGAGGTAGCCGCAGACCGTGGCCGGGAAGGGCGTGTATTCAAGGGACAGATCCACGGCTTCGGCCAAGCGGCCCTCGCGGATGAGCTGCCAGCGCTTCTGGACCGGAATACCCGACGGACAGCTGGCCTGACACGGTGGCATGTATTTGCAATTTTCCCAGACCGGCACGAAACGCCGCAGCTCGCCGGTGGTGACCAGGCCGATGGGCGAACGGTCCACGGAGGTCAGGTCGCCGACCAGCCCGCCCCGTCCCAATTCCTTGTCCCAGACGTGGGCGTGAAAATCGGCCATGGACAGTCGTTTTTTGGTCAGCTTTTCGTGCGGAGTCTTGGCCCGGACCATGTGCCACCCGGCGCGGTCGGCAAGCGCGTCGAATAATTCCGGCTTGTTGATTTTATTCAAGTACAACTTGAGGTTTTCCGAGAGCCAGGTCCAATCCTCGTCCAAGATCGGGGCGTGCACGGCATCGGCGGCGCTGACGACCTGCTCTTGGCCGCGATAGAAAATCCGGCCGCCAACCATGCCCACGCATGGGCGATAGCCCAGAACATTGGCCGCGTCTGGGGCGTTCACGCCGCAGATCACGGCCACGCCGCCAGCCATGAACTCGGCGAAATAATCGCCGGTCGCACCCAGCACCCACAGTTCCGGCGCGGAAAAACGCGGGTTTTGCTTGGTCATGGTCATGCAGCGCGAGCCGACATGGCCGGCGATGAACACCCTGCCCTGGGCCATGGCATTACAGATGCCGTTGCCGGCATTGCCGTGCACGGTGATCTCGGCCCCTGCATTGAGCCAGCCAATGTCGTCCGAACCCGGCCCCATGACCTCGATGGTCGTGCCCGGGCACCCCAGGGAGCCCAGACGTTGCCCTGATGCGCCGGTCACGGTCACGCTCACGGGTTCCTGTTCGGAAACCCAGAGGCGGCCGCCGATGCCGTGCTGGCCAAACGCGTCCACCGTCAGCGCGCGCATTCCGGCCTTGACGGCCTCCTGAATGCGCTCCTCAAGGATGCGCGATTCCAGGCGCACGCCGTTTTCCTGTCCTGAAATGAGTATATTCTGCATGCTTTTCTCCGTCCTAGACCACGTATTGGATGGCCAGTCTGTCGGCCGCGTCTTTGTCGGCAATACCCAGGGCGTCGGACATGCCGATGGGCAGGGACGTGGACCGGCCCAGGGGGGCGACGATCTTTTTCAGTTCCGTATCGAAACTGACGTACAGATCGACCAGCCGTTCGGCGACCTTTTCCGGGTCCAGCCGTCGGTACACGCGCGGGTCCTGGGAAGTGATGCCCTTGGGGCAGACGCCGATATTGCAGACGTTGCAGCGGTCGGATTCCGAACCCACGCATCCGGCCGCGGCCTGCATGACGTACTTGCCGATCTGCACGGCCGAGGCCCCGAGCATGATCAGGGCGGCCGCGTTGGCGGCCAGATTGCCGTTCTTGCCGATGCCACCACCAGCGATGAGCGGCACTTCGTTCTGTTTGCCCAATTTGCACAGGGTCAGATACGCGTCGCGAATATTGGAGGCGATGGGGCTGCCCATGTGGTTCATGGACACGTTGTAGGCCGCGCCCGTGCCGCCGTCCTCGCCGTCCACGGCCAGACCCGCCGCGTAGGGATTGCGGCAGAGGTTGTTCAGCACCGCGTTGGTCGAGGTCGTGGCCGAGATTTTCGGATAAACCGGCACGCGGAAGCCCCAGGCCATGGACATGGATTGAATCATCTTGGCCACGGATTCCTCGATGGAATACTGGGTCTGGTGCGTCGGCGGGCTCGGCAGGCTGACTCCGGCGGGCACGCCGCGAATGGCCGCGATGAGCTTGTTGACCTTGTGCCACATGAGCAGGCCTCCGTCGCCGGGTTTGGCGCCCTGGCCGTACTTGATCTCGATGGCGCAGGGGTCTTCCTTCATGTGCGGGATGGCGTGGATGATCTCGTCCCAGCCAAAATAC
>RZYB01000137.1 GCA_009930495.1 Deltaproteobacteria bacterium | reverse complement strand
ATCGTGGCCCAGGCCGGACAAAAGGGCCGGGTGACCATCGCCACCAACATGGCCGGCCGCGGCACGGACATTGTTCTTGGCGAGGGCGTGCGCGAGTTGGGCGGCTTGCATATTCTCGGCTCCGAGCGTCATGAAAGCCGGCGCATCGACAATCAGCTGCGCGGCCGCGCCGGCCGTCAGGGCGATCCGGGTTCGTCGCGTTTCTATCTGGCCCTGGATGACACGCTCATGCGTCTGTTCGGGTCCGAGCGTATTGCCGGCATCATGGAGAAATTGGGCCTGGAGGATGGGCAAAGCATCGAGAACGGCCTGATTACCCGGTCCATCGAGAACGCCCAGAAACGGGTCGAGGGGCATAATTTCGAAATCCGCAAGCAGCTGTTGGAATATGACGACGTCATGAACCAGCAGCGCGAGGTCATTTATTCCTTGCGGCGTGATCTGATGACCGCCGACGATTTGCAGCCCACCGTGGAGGAATTCGTCGATGATCTCTTGACCGAGGTCTACGAGCCCTTGGAGTCCAAGAAAGGCCGTAACGAATCAGCGGCGGAGATTCAGTCCATGGTCCGGGCCAAGCTGGACGAGGTTTTTGCTTTCGAGCGCGTGGCCGAACCCGGAAAATTCGTGGAGCGGGACCACGCCCGGACCGTCATCCTGTCCATCCTGGATGAGCATCGCGCCGCCGCCGGGCTCCAGTACCAGGAAGTGCTGCGCTTTTTCCTGCTCGACGCCCTGGACCGCAATTGGAAGGACCATCTGCTGCAGATGGATTACCTGAAGGAGGGCATCGGTCTGCGCGGGTATGCCCAGCGGGACCCCAAGCAGGAATACAAGCGCGAGGGCTTCGAGCTTTTCGAGAATCTTTTGTTCCGCATTCGCGAGAACACCATGAAGGCCCTGACGCACTTGCGCTTGGAGGTGGTCCACGAGGAAGAGCTCAAGCACGAGGAACAGGACGAGGTGAAATACGCGGGGGGCGGCGAATCCGAGGCCGCCAAGCCGGATACCGTGCGCCGGGCCGATCCCAAGATCGGACGCAACGATCTGTGCCCATGCGGCAGTGGTCAGAAATACAAGAAGTGCTGCGGGAAAAACGCCTGACCTGAAGGGCCGTTTCACGTCGCTTGCCGGTTTTTCCGGAGGACTCGTGCCGCGAAGAAAACCGAGGCCATCCCATTGCGGGATGGCCTCGGTTTTGTATTTCCGGGCTCATGTTCGCGGATGAGTCGAATTGACACAGCTAATGCTTGCCAATGCTCCCGATATCCGGACCGGCCCCGCTTTCAGCCAGGCGGTACTCCTCGAGCTTGCGGTACAGGGTTTTGCGCCCGATACCCAGGAGTTGCGCCGCGCGCGATTTGTTGCCCTGAACCGCGTGCATGACCATGCTGATGTGGGATCTTTCCAGTTCTTCCAGAGTGGAGAAGTTCTTTTCGCGCGGGTTTTGGCAGGTTTTTTGGCAAAAGGGCAGGGCTTTGACGTTGATGATGTTGTTTTCGGCGAGGATTATGCCGCGTTCGATGATGTTTTTGAGTTCGCGCACGTTGCCCGGCCAGGGGTTGTCCATGAGTTGTTGCATGGCCCGGGGAGAAATTTTGTATTCCTTGCCGTCCTTGGCCAGGGACGTGAGGAAGTATTCGACCAGGGATGGGATGTCCTCCCGTCGTTCGCGCAGGGGGGGAAGTTCGATGGTGAAGACGTTGATGCGGTGGAAAAAAGCGTCGTGGAAACGCCCTTCCTCCACCTCCTTGGCCAGGTTTTTGTTGGTGGCGAAGATGAAGCGCACGTCCACGCAGCGTTCCTCCTTGTCGCCGACCCGGCGGAAATGCTGGGTCTCCAGCACGCGCAGGAGCGCGCCCTGCAAATCCAGGGACAACTCGCCCACTTCGTCGAAGAAGAGGGTCCCCTTGTGGGCCAGGGAAAGCAGGCCATCGTGACTGCGGTCCGCGCCGGTGAAGGCTCCCTTGCAGTAGCCAAAAAGTTCGCTGCGGAGCAGCTCCTTGTCGAATGTGCCACAATTTTTGATGATCAGGGGCTGATCGGCGCGTTTGCTCTTGGCGTGCAGGGCCGTGGCGGCCACGTTTTTGCCCGTGCCGGATTCCCCCGTCAAAAGGACCGGCACGTCGGTGGGCGCGGCTTTTTCGATCAGGAATCGGACCTGCTGCACGGATCGGGAGTGCCCGATGAATTTTGGCGTGGGCCTGTGGTCCGTGTTGTGACGCAGCAGTTCGTTTTCCCGCTGGAGACGGACGCGTTGGTAGGCCTTTTCGATGACCTGTTCCATCCGTTCCAGGGAAAAGGGTTTGGTGATGTAGTCGTAGGCCCCGTTTTTCATGGCTTCCACGGCGTTATCGACGTCGGCGTACCCGGTGATGAGGATGATGGCCACGTTGGGCACGGTTTCCAGGAGTTTGCTCATCAATTCCAAGCCGTTGGCATCTGGCAATCGGATGTCGAGGATGATGATGTCGTAATAATGCTTGTGCAGGAGTTCGAAGGCCTCGGCCGCAGTGCCCGCCGCGTGGATGGTCCGTCCGGGAGCGGCCAGCTCCCGGGTGAAGAGTTTGCGGATATTGGCTTCGTCGTCCACGACAAGGATTTCGATTGAATTGAAAATGCTCATTCTAGGTGGCCCTTATTTTGTGGCGTGTAGTTTGCCGGGAGCTTGACACGAAAGATGGAACCCTTGCCGGGTTCGCTGCAGACGTGGATTTCCCCACCGTGGTGTTGGATGATGTTGTAGCAGATGGACAGCCCGATACCGATGCTGTGTCCATGCGATTTGGTGGTGAAAAATGGAATGAAGAGCTTGCCCAGGGTTTCCGGATCGATGCCGTGCCCATTGTCCTCGACGATGAGGGCGGCCTGGCCGTTGGCTTCCCGGGAGGTGCGGATGGTGATGGAGCCGTTGGCCTTGACCGCGTCCATGGCGTTTAAGACCAGATTGAGCAGAACCTGCTTGAGCTCTCCCTGGGCGCCCTGGACCATGACTGGGTCGGCCCATAATTCTTGGGACAGGGTGATGCCAGGGTGGAGCTTGATCTGGTGATGCAGGATCTTGAGGGTGTCCGTGACCAGGGCGTTGAGATCCAGCGAACTGAACTTGCTTGATTTTTGACTGCTGAATGACAGCAGGTTGCCGACGATGTCCCGGCAGCGGTTGCATTCCTCGACAATGGTCGTGGTGTAGTCGATGAAATCTTCCAGAATGGCTCTGTCCGCGTCGTCGTTGAGGACCGTGCCCAGATAGGGGATGCGACGCTTGAGGGCTTCCGAGAATCCACTGATGGCCGCCAGCGGATTGTTGATTTCGTGGGCCACGCCGGCGGCCAAAAGGCCGATGGTGGCCATTTTTTCGGCCTGATAGTATTTGGCCTGGTATTCCTTTTCCAGGGTCACGTCGCGTTTGGTCACCAGGACCGTGCGTACCCGCCCCTTGTCGTCGAACATGGGCGAAGCCGCCATTTCAAAGTGGATGGTCAGTTCGGTGCGCGGATCGACGTAAAAGGTCCGGCTTGGCTTGCCTGTCTCCAAGGCCGTGCGCAGGGGACAGATCGGGCAGGGCTCGCTCCGTCCCCGGAACACTTCGTGGCAGAATCTCCCCTGGGGCCGTTCGATTTCGAAATAGGCATGGAAGACTTTGTTCACGTAGACGATCCGGTAGTCGGGCGAAATCACGGCCAGCAGGTCCATGATGCCATTCAGGATGTCTTGGATTTCCTGTTTTTTTTCCTCCAACTCCTGGTTGTAGGTCCGCAACTCCCCCATCTTTTCCTGCACTTCCCGGAAAAAGCCGAGTTTGGTGTATTCCGGGCCGATGATATCGCTCAGAGTGGTCCTGGCCATCACCACACCTCCCGGCAGATGGTCAACAGATCATCGGCCGTTGCTGGACGTGGGTTGGTCAGGAGACAGGCGTCGTTGGTGGCCATGGCGCAGATTTGCGGGAAGGCGGTTTCGTCGTCGACGATGTCCCGGAAGCGGGTCGCGGCGTTTAGTTCCTGGAAGAATTCCTCCAGGCGGGCAATGCCGCCCAGGGCTGTTTGCGTTATGGAGCCAAGTCTTTTGCCCATGGTGATTTCGCCGATGACGGCCATTTTGCCTTCGCAGGCCGGAGTGTTGTAGCGCATGACCGCTGGCAGGAGGACCGGGTGCACCATGCCGTGGGGCGTATCGAAAAAGCCTCCCAGGGAGTGGGCGATGGCGTGGCAGGCGCCGAGGCTGGCGTTGCCAAAGCTCATGCCGGCGGCCGTGGCCGCGATGGACAAATTTTCCAGGGCCAGGGGATCGCGGGATTTCAGGGCGGGTTGAAGGTTGTGCAGGATGAGATGGATGGCCTTGAGGGCCTGGGTCTCGGTCAGGGTATGGGCGATGAGGGAGGTGTAGGATTCAACGGCGTGGGACAAGGCGTCCACGGCCGAGGAGATGATCAGATCGTCGTTGGCCGTGCTCAGCATGTGCGGGTCGATGATGGACACGTTGGGGGTCAGGCTGCGACTGATGAGCGACATTTTGACCTGACGCTTGACGTCGGTGATGATGGCGAACTGGGAAATATCCGAGCCACTTCCGGCCGTGGACGGCAGAAAGATCATCGGCGGCAGGGGATTGGTGATCAGGTTGGCGCCCTCGTAATCCTGGATCACGCCGCCGTTGGAAACCACCGTGGCCACGCCCTTGCCCATGTCCAGGGGACTGCCTCCGCCCAGGGCGATGACCACGTCCGCATCCTCGCGCAGGTACAGTTCCGCGCCCTGGTGGACTTCATAGTCACGGGGGTTGGAGCTGACATTGGAATAATAGACCCATTTCAGGGAGCTGGCTTCCAGCACGTCCAGGAGCTTGCCGACCCAGCCCGTGCGTTCCAGGCCCGGATCACTGACGACAAAGACTTTTTTGGCGCCGAGCTGCAAGGCATAGGAGCCCGTGTACCTCATGCTGCCATGGCCGAAGATGATTTCCGGAAGAGAGAATTTGCGAATGTCCATGCTCGGTCCTGCGTTGTGCCGCGATGGGCGCTGATTGAAGTTGGGATGGCCAGGATTGTCGTGCAAGAACGTGTCCGCTTCCCGGTGTTTTCAGCTTTTCCGATGGCCGAAGGTTTCTTCAGTGCTTTATCTATCTGAAAGTAAATAATATTTTATTGAAATGTGTAGCGTTTGTACACAGCCTTGGGGCCGCTGGCAAAGGTCTTTTTGGTCAGGAAAGGCGCTATGTGTCAAATTGTCTCAAGGCTTGTCGGCGAGGCAGGCTCAAAGTGATACAGTTTGTTTTTTGTTTTCGCGGGACAAGGCTGCCTCTGCGGGGCACGGGTGTGAGTTTGGTTTGTGATTTATTTTTAAAACAAGTGGTTGGGTTCTTTTTTTTAAAAAAATGTCACTTTTTTGCTTTTTGGCCTCGATCTTGCCTAAGGAGAGAGAGTTTTTTGATTGTCCAAAAAACGCTCTACAAACCTTAGTGAGGTGCAATCATGGCTGTTCAAGAAATGGTGTACGGATTCTTCATCCCCAGCGTTACTCTGATCGGTATCGGTGCTTCCAAGCAGATTCCGGACAAAATTCGCGCCCTGGGCGGCAGCAAGCCACTCATCGTCACGGATAAGGGTATCACTGGTTGCGGTCTCACCAAGCAGATCACCGATTTGCTTGATGCGGCGGGCATGAAGTATGAAGTTTACGATGACACCATCCCGAACCCCACGGACAAGAACGTGCACGACGGCGTGGACGTTTACAAGTCCAAGGGTTGCGACTCCCTGATCTCCTTGGGTGGTGGTAGCTCTCATGACTGCGGTAAAGGTATCGGCTTGGTCGTGGCGAATGGCGGCAAGATCCACGACTTTGAAGGCGTGGACAAATCCACCAACCCCATGCCTCCGTATCTGGCCGTGAACACCACAGCTGGCACCGCTTCTGAAATGACCCGTTTCTGCATCATCACCGACCTTTCCCGTCACGTGAAAATGGCCATCGTTGATTGGCGCGTTACTCCCGGCATCGCCATCGACGACCCGATGTTGATGGTTGGCATGCCCCCGGCGTTGACCGCCGCCACCGGCATGGACGCCCTGACGCATGCCGTGGAAGCGTATGTTTCCACCATCGCCACCCCCATGACCGACGCGTGCGCCCAGAAGGCCATCGAATTGATCGCCAAGTACCTGCGCAAGGCCGTTGCCAACGGTTCCGACATCGAAGCCCGCGAAGCCATGTGCTTTGCACAGTTCTTGGCCGGCATGGCCTTCAACAACGCCAGTCTGGGCCACGTTCATGCCATGGCTCATCAGCTGGGCGGCTTCTATGACCTGCCGCATGGCGAATGCAACGCCATTCTGCTGCCCCATGTTGAACGCGCCAACATGAACGCCAAGCTGGAACGTTTCGTCGACATGGCCAAGTTCCTGGGTGAGAACGTGGAAGGCATGCCGGTCCGCGCCGCCGCAGAAAAATGCCTCGACGCCATCAAGCTGCTGTCTTCCGACGTTGGTATTCCTTCCGGCCTGATCGCTCTTGGCAAGAAGTACGGCAAGAACGTGAAGAAGGAAGACATCGCCATCATGACGGGCAACGCCCAGAAGGACGCCTGCGGTCTGACCAACCCCCGCAAGATGAAAGACGCCGACGTGGCCGCCATTTACGAGGCCGCTCTGTAATGATCCATGCGCCGGAAGCATCGCTTCCGGCGTTTTTTACGGCAAGGACGAGGAAACACGGAGGACCGCATGTGGATCGATGATGCGAGTTTGGTGTCCCTTGAGGAAGTGGACTGGAAAGTCGGCGCCTCGCGCGAGGAACTGAACGCGACCATGCGGGACGATGATTTTCTGGAAGAACACCGGTTCGACGAAACATGGCGTGATAGCGGCATGGAGGTGTTTTAGACGGTAAACGCGACGAGATACATGTGTCTGTGAACGGGACTGATCTGAAAACCGGGAACTAAGTTTTTTTGCCGTAACGCAAACAAAACCAGTCACTGGGGCAGGGTTGGGGGTTGGCAATCTCCCAGCCCTGCTCTTTTTTTTGTTTTATGCCGAAAATGACAGCATGTGCCTTCAGGAAATGAATAAAACCAAGTAACAAGGAGATGTCATGAAAATTCTACGCATCAATACGCGAACCAAGAGCTTCACATTCGAAGAGCTTGGCGATCTGGTCGGCCTGGGCGGACGTGCCCTGACCTCCAGGGT
>RZYB01000136.1 GCA_009930495.1 Deltaproteobacteria bacterium | reverse complement strand
CTCTACGCCCTGGACCCGAGTCTGGCCGCCGGGCTCAATTTCCCCTTCACGGGACAGGAAACAACCTATCTGCGCCCGGAATTTCTGAATCTGCCCGTGCTCGGCGGCTGGTTCGGCCAGGGACAGACCCCGAACCTGGAAAGCGTCATGGCCGCCAAGCCGGATTTCATCCTGGCCTGGTCCTGGCGCACATCTGCCATCAACGACGTCATCGAAAAAACGGCCCGGACCATCAATCTGCCCGTGGTCTATGTCCGTCTGGACACCATGGAAGACTACGCCCAGGCCTTTGAATTCGTGGGCCGGATTCTGCATCGCGAGGCGCGTGGCCAGGCCCTGGCCCAGGCCACCCGCCGCATGGTCGCGGAGGTCGAACCCATGGTCGCGGCCATTCCCAGGGAAAAACGCGTACCCGTGTACTACGCCCAGGGTCTGGATGGCCTGAAAACCGAATGCGACACCTCGGTCCATGCCGAACTGATCAATCTGGCTGGAGGCCGCAATGTCCGGTCCTGCGCGGCCCGCGATGTCTACGGCATGGAAAGCGTCGGCATCGAGGAAGTGCTTGGCGCGGACCCGGACATCATCTTGGCCAAGGAAAAGACCTTTGCCCAAACGGCCCCGGCCAATCCGGTCTGGAAACAACTACGGGCCGTGCGCGACGGCAGAATCGTCACCATTCCCGACAAGCCCTTCAACTGGTTTGACCGGCCACCGTCCTTCATGCGCATCCTGGGCCTGTGCTGGCTGACCAACAAACTCTATCCGGAGCGCTACCCCAAGGACATGATCGCCGAGACCAAGGCCTTCTACCGCCTGTTTCTGAACGTGGACCTGGACGACGCCCAGGCCCGCGAGGTGCTCGAACCATGACCATGCATGCGCGCGCCCTCGGCCTGCTGTTCCTGCTCTGCGCGGGCGTGACCATATCCCTTGGTCTGGGCCGCTACCCGGTTGGGCCGCACGATCTGGCCCTGGCCCTCGGGCTTGGGACCGAGTCCGATCCGGACCGGCTGCGCCTCCTGCGCACCCTCATCGTCGAGGTGCGCCTGCCGCGCATCCTGGCCGCCATCTGCGTCGGCGCGGCCCTGTCCGTGTCCGGCGCGGCCTTCCAGGCCATGTTCATCAATCCCCTGGTCTCGCCGGGCCTGCTCGGCGTCCTGGCCGGCGCGTCCCTGGGCGCGGCCCTGGGCATGGTCCTGTCCACGCACTGGATCGTGATTCAGATCGCCACCTTCGCCTGCGGCCTGCTGGCCGTGGGTCTGGCCATGCTCATGGCCCGCCTCTATCGGGGCGACCGGGTCCTGCTGCTGGTACTGAGCGGGGTGGTCGTTTCGGCCCTGTTCACGGCGCTTTTGTCCATCATCAAATATCTGGCCGATCCCTACAACCAGCTCCCGGCCATCACCTATTGGCTCATGGGCGGATTTTCCCTGGTCAGTCGGGAGTCCATGACCCTCATGGCCCCGATCATGGGACTTGGCGTCGGCCTGATCCTGAGCCTTTCCGGCAGCCTCAACGCCCTGACCATGGGCGACGAGGAGGCCCGTACCCTGGGACTGCGCGTGGCCCGGCTGCGCATGGTACTCATCCTGGCCGCGACCCTGATCAGCAGCCTGACCGTGGTCGTGGGCGGGATCATCGGCTGGGTCGGGCTGATCATCCCCCATGTCGGGCGCATGCTGGTCGGCCCGGACAACCGGATTCTGTTGCCCGTGTCCGCCCTGCTCGGGGCGCTTTATCTGTTGGTGGTCGACAACCTGTCCCGCCTGATCTTTCCGGTGGAGATTCCCCTGGGCATTCTGACCTCGCTCTTGGGCATTCCCGTTTTCGCCCTGGCCCTGCGTCGGAGCCGGGGAGGATGGAGCTGACATGGAAAAACTTGGCGCGGAATCCATTTTCTTTGGCTACACCCAGCATCCGGTGCTGCGTGACGTGTCCCTGAGCGTACGCCAGGGCGAGGTTGTCTCGCTCCTGGGCCCCAACGGCAGCGGCAAGACGTCCCTGCTCAAAACCCTGCTCGGATTGCTCCGGCCAAGCCGGGGCGAGGCGCGCCTGGACGGCCGCCCGGTCCACGCCTGGACACCACGCGAAGCGGCCCAGCGCGTGGCCTACGTTCCCCAGATCCACCGCACGCCCTTCGCCTTCCGCGTCCTGGACGTGGCGGCCATGGGCCGTCTGGCCCATCACGGTCTGTTCGGACGCGTCACGGGCCACGACATGGACCTGGCCGAGGCCGCCCTGGATCGTATGGGCATCGGCCACCTGGCCCAGGCCGGATACACCGAGATCAGCGGCGGCGAACGTCAGTTGACCCTCATCGCCCGCGCCCTGGCCCAGGGCGCGCGAACCCTGGTCATGGACGAACCCCTCAACGGCCTGGATTACGGCAACCAAATCCGGGTCCTGGAGCAAATCACCAGCCTGGCCGCCGAGGGGTACACCTTTGTCAAGACCACCCATTTTCCCGACCACGCCCTGTGGATGGCCTCCCGCGTGGTGCTGCTGCGCCAGGGCCGGATCATCGCCAACGGTCCGCCTTCGGAAATTATGAGCTCCCGTCTGCTGAGCGATCTCTATCAGGCCGACATCAGCCTTGTTTCCGTGGGCAACGGCGTCCGCGCCTGCCTGCCCCATTCCGTTCTCCACAATCAGCCCGTTCCCCAATCCCGCGCCGGGCGCGTGTTGTGCGCCGGATAGCAACCGCGCCCGGCGAGGGATGTTTTTGCATCAAATACAGGCCTGTCACGAATTTCACGCCCACCGTGACACTATTGCCGCCACGCCCGGCCACTGTCAGACGCAAGGCAACAACCTCAACCCCAAGGAGCCACCATGTCTTCCGTGTTACGTTCCCTGATCCTGACCCTCTCCCTGGTCCTTGTCGCCGTGTCGGCCAGTGCTGGCGACCTGATCGTTTCGGCCGCGGCCAGTCTGACCAACGCGTTTCGGGACATGAAACCCATTTTCGAAAAAGCCCACCCGGACACGAGCGTGGTGTTCAATTTCGCGGCCTCGGGCGCGCTGCTCAAACAGATTGAAAAAGGGGCACCCGTGGATGTTTTCGCCTCGGCCGACCAGGAAACCCTGGACAAGGCCACGCCTCATATCGTGCCCGAATCCCGGGTCGACTTCGCGGGCAATTCCATGGTCCTGATCGTTCCCGGAGAGAGCACCCTTGACGTGACCGCGCCCGAGGATCTCAAGGGCGACGCGATCAAGCTCATCGCCATCGGCAATCCGGAATCCGTGCCCATCGGCCGCTACGCCAGGGAAGCCCTGCGCAAAAAGAACCTGTACGACGCACTGACACCCAAGTTCGTGCTGGCCGAAAGCGTGCGCCAAGCCCTGGATTATGTGGCCAGGGGCGAGGTTCAGGCTGGATTTGTCTTTGCCTCGGACGCGGCCTTGCGCGCCGACAAGGTCAAAAACGTGGCCACGGTGACCGGACACAAGCCCATCATCTACCCCATCGCCATCACCAAGTCCTCCGACAAAAAAGATCTGGCCCAGGCGTTCATCGCTCTCGTGCGTGGTCCCGAAGGACAGGCCGTGCTCTCCAAATACGGTTTCCAAAAATTGTGATCCCGAATCCGGAGCACGCCGACGAATCCCGGCACCCGGACCTTGTGGAATAACGGACGGGCCGCGGTGGATGGATATCCAACCCGGCCCCACGCGTGACAGCACGCCCCCATCATCGCGAAACCACACCCCGGCGCGGTGGTGATCGCGGAAAAAGACGGCACGATCCAGCGATCGGGCCGTATCGACCCGGCCACCGCCCAATTTTTTCCGGACCATCCACGCCCCGGTGGACGACTTTTCCGCCCCGCCTTTGCCTTTCCGCCGTCCTCTGGTAAACCCTTCCCATGGTCAGCCCCGACACGCCGGATAATCCCCGCACACAAAATGCTTCCCACAAAGGACGCCACACGGCCATCTTCCTGGCCGGCGTCATGCTGACGACGTGGTGCATGCTCCCGACCCTGGCCCAGCATCTGCTCGTTCCCTGGCTGGGAGCGCGCCTTGAAACGCCCGGCTTGGGCGCGGACATCAGGCGCCTGGATTTTTCCGGGCTGGATCTCGGGAATGTCACGCTCGGACCGGGGACGAATGTCCGGATCAGCGCCATGCAACTGGACTGGAGCCTCACCGGGCTGGCGCGCGGGCGGCTGGACGCCGTGCGTGTCCTGGGGCTTGAAATTCTCGCCCGCCACGAGGGCGGATCATGGCAGGTGGCGGGTCTGCCCCTGACAGGCGGCAGCGCGGATTCATCCCCGATTCCGCTTCAAATCGACACGCTTCATGTGGATGGCCGGATCACGCTTGAAAGCTCTTTGTTGAATCTCTGCGCGCCGTTCACCGTGACCGGAGCGCTGGAAAAACACGGGCAGGCCGCCCTGAACGCACACGCGGCCGTGGCGGGACACGACGTGCACGTTCAGCTCCGGGCCGATCTTCCGGCACGACACGTTCGCCTGAGCTGTGCCCTGCCCCCGGCCTCGATGGCCGCCCTGGCCGGAACAGTCCCGGCCCTGGCCGGGCTGGGCGTTGGGGGTGGACTCCAGGCCCAAACCGAGATGACCCTGATGCAGGGGCAGCCGCGCGGCGACGTGAACCTGGACCTTCACCAATTCCACGCCCGACTTGGCGAAACCAATCTGGCCCAAACCGGCAATACCAGCCTTCATCTGGCCATAGCCGACACTGTCAACGCAACGCTGACGCCGCTCCGGCTCGATGCACCCGTTCCCCTGACCCTGATCGTGCGCGATCCCCATTTCGATCCCACATCCGGGCACGGCGGCGCGAACTGGGAGCTCATCGTGGAAAACATACCGGGCCTACGCTTCGCCTCCGCGCCCCGGCTGACCGGGGAAACCAGCGTCACGCCCGACGCGACGGGCTGGAACATCCGCACCCGCGCCGAGCTGGACCCGATGCGCATCGAGCGTGAAGGCCAGCCCGGCCCGAAGGCGACCCTGGCCGCGACGTTCCTGGACATGGAGCTGAGCGCCAACGCCACGGAGCAAAATTTTGGAGCCGATCTCAAACTGGGCGACCTGCGCCTGGAGCACGAAAACCTCAAGACGGCCCTGACCGGCCTGACCCTGCACGCCAACGCGACGCGCACCCCGGAAGACACACGCGGCGCGCTGAGGCTGGCCGGAGCCACCCTGACCGCGCGGCAAGCCTCCTCGCGCCTGACCACGAACAGCCTGGGCGGGCAGTGTGGCTGGGTCTGGGGACCAACCCCACGCCTGGAGGGCGATCTCGCGTTCACGGCCACGGCCACGGCCGAGGCCGCCGTGGCGCGGATCGCCATGAACCTGCCCCTGTCCTGGCCCACTCCGGAAAAAACTCCAGGACAACTCCGGATTGACTTCAGCCACAAATCCAAAGCCATCGGGTCCGTCACGGCGTCGCTTCGGCCCAAGGATTCCGGCCTGCGGCTGGATGGAACGCTTGCCCTGACGCCGCTGCCCGTGCGCGGTCGGATCACGGGGCAACTCGTTCCGCGCGCCCCGGAATCATCCTGGATCGAGGTCAACATCGGCCAAAAACTGACCTTTCCCGGCCAGCTGGCCGGCTTCGCGCCGGTTCTGGGCGGCCTGACCGGTACGGCCCGCCTCGACGCCCGAATCCGCCTGGACGCAGGCCAGGGACAACCGAGCTGCCCGGCTTCGCTGCGGCTTCGCGACATCGAACTCGCCCATGAAGGCACGACAGCGCTGACCAAGGCCAACCTAAGCCTGAATTTTCCGGATCTGCTCACGTCCCGGTCCGACCCGGAGCAGCGCCTGGGTTTCCAACGTTTGCGCCTGGGCTCGGTCCTGCTGGATCAGGGCGACATTCGCTTCCGGGTCGAGACTCCGCGCAGCATTTTGGTGGAACGCTGCGGTTTCCGCTGGGCCGGCGGCCGAATCGGCACCCAGGCCTTCCGCGTCGATCCCGGCGTGGATGACTACACCGTCGAGCTCTACTGCGACCGGGTCCAACTGGCCCAGGCCCTGGAGCAGCTCGGCATGCGCCGGGCCCAGGGCGGTGGCGCGGCCAACGGACGCATCCCGGTCCGTTACGCCCATGGTTCCATCAGCTTCGACGACGGTTTTCTCTATTCCACGCCCGGCGAAAAGGGCGTGTTGCGCATCCAGGGCACGGACATCCTGACCGCCGGCGTGCCGCCCGGTTCCATCCAATACGCACAGCTCGATCTGGCCGCCGAAGCCCTCAAAAATTTCTCCTACGACTGGGCCAAGATGAGCTTGGATACCAAGGGCCAGGAGCTCGTGGTCAGCCTGCAACTGGACGGCAAACCCGAAGGCCCCCTGCCCTTTGTCTTCAACAAGGATATTGGGGCGTTCGTCCGCGTCACGGGTCCCACGGCGGGATCAAACTTTCAGGGCATCCGCCTGGACGCCAATTTCCGCCTGCCCCTGGATCAACTTTTGCAACATCGGCAACTTCTCGACCTGATAAAAAACGGAGGGTAACATGCGTTTTTTCTTCTTTTTTCCCGCCCTGTTGAGCGTGCTGTGGATTCTCCCGGCCTGCAGCACCCGACACGAGGTCCAGATGGCCCCGGTGGAAGTCAAGCCCATCCACATCACCATCGACGTCAACGTCCGGGTCCAGAAGGATCTGGAGGATTTCTTCGGCGACATCGACAAGGCCAAACAACAACTCAATCAAAACAAATAACGGAGGCTCCCATGCGCCACGCGACATCGCTTGTCATTCTGCTATTGACCCTTCTGGTCTGGACCGGCGGCGTCCATGCCAGTGACATCAAGGCCCGCATGACGGCCCGACTGCCGGTCATCAACGCGCTGAAAACCCAAGGATTGATTGGCGAAAACAACCAGGGATATCTGGAATTCAGGTCCGGCCAGCGCCCCCACGCGGACGTGATCGCGGCCGAAAACCAGGATCGCAAAACCGTGTACGCGGCCATCGCGGCCCGCCAAAACGCGTCCGTGGACCTGGTCGGACAGACCAGGGCGGCCCAGATCGCATCCAGTGAGCCGACCGGATTCTGGGTGCAGGAGCCCTCGGGTGCCTGGAAGAAAAAATAATCGGAGGAACCATGCAACTTCTCGACGCCATCCACACCCGGCGCAGCATCCGCAAATATCAGGACAAATCCGTGCCGGCCGAAATGATCAAGACCATCATCCGGGCCGGCATGGCCGCGCCCTCGGCCGGAAACCAGCAGCCCTGGCACTTCGTGGTCATCACGGATCGCGCCAC
>RZYB01000135.1 GCA_009930495.1 Deltaproteobacteria bacterium | reverse complement strand
CCAGATCGCCGTGCTGCTCAAGGCCGCCAAGGCCGACTGGCGCGAGGTGGAGCCCGCCATCTTCGGCACCCTGCTCGAACGCGCCCTGAACCCGCGCGAGCGCCACAAGCTGGGCGCGCATTTTACGCCCCGCGCCTACGTCGAGCGGCTCGTGGCTCCGGCCCTGATCACGCCCCTGCGCCAGGAGTGGCGCAGCGTCCAGGCCGCCGCGAGCATGACCGCCGAAAACGATCCGGCCAAGGCGCTCAAGATCGTCACCGCCTTTCAGAAAAAGCTCTGTCTGCTGCGCGTGCTGGACCCGGCCTGTGGCACGGGCAATTTTCTGTACGTGGCCTTTGAACTCTTAAAGCGCCTGGAAGCCGAGGTCATGCAGGAAGAAGCCCGCTACGGCGGACAAGCCCGTCTGCGCCTGGAGGGTGCGCACATCGACCCGCACCAGTTCCTGGGCCTGGAGTTGAACCCGCGCGCGGCCCGCATCGCCGAAATGGTGCTCTGGATCGGCTATCTGCAATGGCATTTCCGCACCCACGGCCACACGCCGCCCAGCGAACCCATCATCCGCGCCTTCCGCAACATCGAAGAACGCGACGCCATCCTGGCCTGGGACGCCTGGGCTTACCGCGCCGGCGAAACGGGCCAACCCATCATGCGCTGGGACGGGCACAGCACCAAGGTCGATCCGGTAACTAGCCGCGATGTGCCCGACGCGGACCAGCAAGTGCCGGACATGATTTTCACCAACCCGCGCCCGGCCGACTGGCCCGAGGCCGACTACATCATCGGCAACCCGCCGTTTTTGGGCGGCAGCTCCAAACGCGGCGTGCTCGGTCAGGGCTATTTCGAGGCCCTGGCCAAGGTCTATCCGGACCTGCCCGAATCCTGCGATTTGGTCATGTATTGGTGGTTCACGGCCACTATATTTCACCTTGTTTCTAGCTTTTCTCTCTACTTATATTCTTTCAATGCTTTACGTCAAAAATACCCCTTGCACTTCTCTCTTTTTTCGTCCATTTTTGCCTTGAAAGTTGGGTAAATTGTTGGGTCATTCTTGAAGGGGGTGGAGCGTGGCAGCGCAAGGGCGGATCAAAACCAAGTACGTTGGTGTCTATTTCACGGAGCGCAAGAACCGGCTGGGGAAGATGGTCAAGCGGTTCTCGGTGACGTTCCGTGTGGGCGGCAAGGTCTACGAAGAATCGGCCAGGGTGTTGATCGACGATGGGCCGGATACCAGACCAGCCGAAACGCCACAGGAAGCCAGCGCGTGGCGAGCGCGGCGTATCATTGAAGTCTCGACTCCGGTGGAAGAAAGAACAGTTCCTTTTTTTGATGAGATATGGGCGAAGTGGATATCGGGCATGGCTGGCCGAAGCAGTTTACAGGCAGCGCAGAGCCGCTACCGCGTCCACATTAAGCCGATGCTTGGCGACAAGCCCGCGTCCGAGATATGCAGCTTCGATATGGAGCGATTCCGCCGGGACCTGGAAGAAAAGGGCCTGGCCCCTGGATCGGTCAAGGGCGTGTTGGCGCTGGTGAGTCAAGTTCTCCGGTGGGCAGCGGATCACGACTTGATACAGCCGATGAATTTAAAAATCAGATACCCAAAGCTCGACAATGAAAAGACCGAGAGCATGACAATGGAGCAGTTGGCCGCGTACTGGCAAGCGCTCGACGAAGAGCCAGACCAACACGTTGCCGACTTCTTTCGGGTTATGATCCTAACTGGCGTCCGCAAGACCGCCCTTTCCTTGGTGGAGTGGCCAGACGTTGACCTAGAGCGCGGCTTTCTGCTTTTGCGTGGGGAAACCGCGAAGAACGGCAAAACGCAATCCGTTCCGCTCCCCATGCGCGCCGTGGAGATATTCAAGGCCATGACCAGGACGGATAGCCCGCTTGTCTGGCCAGGGCGAAACGGCAAGCCGATGTCGCATCCTGAACGGATCGGGCGCAGGCCCCGTGACCGCGCCGGATTGCCGAAGGACTTCCGCCCATGCCACGGGTTGAGACATACCTTCGCCAGCCATCTGGCCAGTTCGGGCAAGGTGGACCTTTACACGCTACAGCGGCTCCTGACGCATAGCAGTAGCGACATGACGCAGCGGTACGCGCACTTGAGCAGTGAAGCCCTTGCCCGCGCCGCAAGTGTAGCAGACGAAGTGCTGGCCCCTGGCCAAGACAAGGTGATTGCCATCAACGGAAAAGCCCAGGGATAGACAATCTGTCCAGGGCCTTGCAGGTCGGACTTGCTACCCTACCCGAAAAGCGGTTGCCTGACCGCTTGGCCCTGGATCTTTTTATCAGGCGCAACGACAGGCGGTTGACGATGATATGGGCAAAGCTTCTTGGCTATGAGCCAGCCATAGGCCAGCTGGTAAAAGATGCTGGCAATCCGGCCCTGGCACGCGTTCGGATGGTTATTGACGACGAAGATCACGACCATTGCGCCATCCTGTATGCATTGCGAAGGACTTTTGAAATAGGGCAGCCGTTACCGCCGGAAATGGGCTTGGCAATATGTGATCTTTTGGAGTCAAAAAACCCTGCAAACAAGCCACCCGCCACAAAGTCGCAAAAAGTCCGAGATAAAGCATGGGCGGAAGGCTACGCAGAAGAGCTTGGGTGCTTGCGGGTTGGGCTAATCATGGAAAACCACCCGCGATTTGCGGAGCAAGCCGCTATTGAGATTTGCAGATATCCAGGCGTGAGAATGAAGGTTGGCACCACGACGTTCAATGACTTCCAACGCCACAATAGGCTTGCTATCCTGTGTGGCGAAGTTCGAGAAATTGAGCGACGGTTGAACGCCGGAAGCATCACTATCGAAGGCGATTATCAGAAGTGGGTCAGTGTCTTAAAACGGTATCAATTTACGGACGTTACCAGCGGATGCAGGGCGCGGCTTGAATTTATGTTCAAAAAAAACAGCGAGTTAAATACTTCAACAAAGTGACGACTTAAAAGATACTCTCACAAGGTCTCTTTCTCCATATTTTTAAGCCGTGTTCTGCAATACCGCAGGGCGCGGCTTTTTTCTTTTTGGAGTTACGCATGAACAGATTGAACGAGAAAGACGCGGCAATGTATCTTGGAATTTCCGTCAAGTGGATGCAGCAGGCACGGTGCTATGGGCGGGGGCCAAAGTACGTCAAGATCGGTCGGTCCGTCCGCTACAACGTGGCGGATCTAGACGCCTACATTGCATCCCGAACCGTGAATCCGCAGGCGTAGGGGGTGCGAGCATGAAGCGCAAAAAAACACCTACCGTGCATCTGGGTCTGGATACCGCCGCCGCCGTCAAGAACTGGCCGAGCAAGTTTGTCGGCAGAAATGAAGTGGAACAGTTTTTCTCTGGGGCCGTCACGAATACGCAGATGGTTGTTTTGGAAATCTGGAGCGGGCTGTCATACGATGAGCATTTGACCAGAGAGATCCAAGAGAAAGAAGGATTCCGCCCTGTTCGTGCAAAGCATCATGGTCGTGACGGCTGGACCGCCGCATCGTTGGCGGTGTTTGTTTCGCAGCATCCCGACTGGGTGGAACAAACCAGAGCCATGGCAGATGGGCACGACGCGAAGTGGGGCAGGCTATGAAAATGAAAAAGCCCCACGGGGGGCAACCGCAGGGCATAGGAATGGGGCTTGTGAAACGTGGCGTTTCTTGGGGTCAATTTTTCACGATGTTGGCAATCAGTCAAGTGGAAGTCTTGCTCATGCTGGCCGCGATCGTGGCCGGGGTGGTGTTGCTATGACGTACATCCCACGACAGGACGATGGACCGGCAGCTATGGAGCGGGCCGCCGATGCCTTGGAGTATATCGACGCCCACGACCGCGAAAACTGGTTGCGTATGGGCATGGCCCTGAAGTCAGAGTTTAACGATGCCGGTTTCTCTATCTGGGACGATTGGAGCAGATCGGCAGAGAATTACAGCCAAAACGACGCCATGATCGTGTGGCGCGGCATCAAGTCCGGTGGCGGTGTCGGCATCGGCAGCTTGTTCCACCTGGCCAGGGAAAATGGGTGGCGTGATGACGTGACCTATACCGCCGCGACGATGACGCCGGAACAAATCGAACAGCGCAGGCAGGCCAGGATGCAGGCGACAGCGCAGGCCGAAGCCGAGATTCAGCAAGAGCAGGCCCAGGCCGCGAAATGGGCTGCTACGATCTGGCAGCAGGCCCAGCCCGTGCAGAGCAATCCATACTTGGAACGAAAGCAGGTTTCGCCCACGTCAACGCTCCGTCAAATCGACGTGGCGATTGTCAACGAGTTCATCGGATACCGGCTCAAGTCCAAGGGTGAAGAGTTGGAAGGCGACGTGTTGGTGGTGCCCATGCGAAAGGCCGGATCGACGGGCTTGTGCTCGTTGGAGTTCATCGACGGCACAGGCCGCAAGACTGCCCTGGCAGGACGCGGGACGAAATCGGGCGCATATTGGGCTACAGAGCGACTTGATAGCCCGGCCATACTTTTGGCCGGGGAAGGTGTTGCGACGGTTTTAAGCGCATCACAGGACGCACAGTTGCCAGGCGTGGCCGCCCTTTCATGCGGAAATCTGAAGTCAGTGGCCGTGGCCATGCGGGAACAGTACCCGAACGCCAAGATCATCATGCTTGCGGATCTGGATAAGCAGACCGGCGAACCTGATCAGCACGCGATTGACGCCGCCGCCGCCGTGGATGGTTATGTGGCAGTGCCGGACTTTGGCCAGGATCGGGAGTCAGGGCAAACAGACTTCAATGATCTTCACGTCGCTATGGGGCCGGACGCGGTGCGGGAATTTATCACAAAATCTTTACAACCGTTAAAAAAAGGTGGGGCAGGTGGGGCAGATGGGGCCAGCCCAAGCGGGCCGGGGGTTAAGCCCTGCCCCACTACTGAAAACGGAAGTGGGGCAAGTGGGGCAGCAGGCCCAAAAAGTGGGGCAGCGATGCCCAAGGGCTATTTCGTCAACGCCGCCGGGCTACATTATCTCGACGATTCTAATCCTGACAAGGAACCAGTGCCCTACCGCCTAGGGCCGGTCATAGAAGTGTTGGGCTGGACGCGGAATACTGACAGCAGGGAGTGGGGGCAATTACTCCGGTGGCGAGATCCTGATGGTGTTGTCCATGAATGGGCCATGCCTGCCAGCCTGCTTTTCGATCGGGCCGGGGGCTGGGTGGCGGAATTGGTGCGCGGGGGCTGGATACCGGAACCGGGACAGAAACAGCGGGCTTGGCTGGCCGCGTTTTTCTCCAAGTCGAATCCGCCGGAGCGGGTGCGGTGCGTTTCGTCGGTTGGCTGGCATCATGGCCGGTTTGTGTTGCCGGATCACGTCTATGGGCTTCCCGGTGCCGAGCCGATTGTCATGCAATCCGCCATGAGTGCGAATCCGTATCAGCAGGCCGGGGGCCTGGCCGGTTGGCAGGACACGATAGGCAAGTGGAGTGTCGGCAACAGCCGCTTGACCCTGGCCGTATGCCTGGCCCTTTCCGGGCCGCTACTCGCCAAGGCGGGCATGGGGCCTGGTGGCGTGAATATGTTTGGCACGTCGTCCACGGGCAAGAGCACCTGTCTGCTTGCCGGATTATCAGTCTGGGGTGGACCCGATGCCAAGGCCAGTTGGAACGCGACCAAGAACGGGCTGGAAGGCGCGTTGGAGATCCACAACGATACTTTCTACGCCCTGGACGAAATGAGCGAAGCCCCAGGCCGATCCATGAGCGAAGTGGTTTACATGCTGGGGAATGGAGCAGGCCGGGCACGGGCGCATCAAGACGGCAGTGCTCGACGGGTGCGGAAGTGGCGGTGCGCGGTTTTTTCCACCGGGGAAATCCGAGTGGAAGACAAGCTGAAGGCAGAAGGTCAGCAGTGCCGAGCCGGTCACGGTGTCCGCCTGCTTGAATTGCCAGCGGATGCTGGGGCCGGGCTGGGATGCTGGGAAGACCTTCATGGTCATGCTACCGGGGCGGAGTTCTCGCAGGTTATCACGGACGCAGTATCAGAGCATCATGGTCACGCGGGCCGGGCATTTGTTCAGAACCTGATTGACCGTGAGCAGGATCTGACCATTGCCACGGACCTGGACGCCATCACAAAGGCATGGACGCCCGAAGGGGCCAGTGGGCAGGTGGTGCGATGTGTCCGCCGTTTTGCGCTTATGGCCGTGGCTGGTGAACTGGCCACTGCCTTGGAAGTCACGCCCTGGACGCCGGGCCACGCCATGCAGATGGTCAAGCGGTGTCTCGACGATTGGTTGCAGGCCAGGGGCACGACCGGCGATATGGAGCATGGCCAGGCCGTCAAGCTGGTGTTGGGCTACCTTGCCCGATATGGCCAGGCGCGTTTTGAAAATCTGGATACGCCTGAACCGAACCGGATTATCGACCGCAGCGGATTCAAGCGCACGTCAACAGGCGGTCGGGTGCAGTTTGTTTTCCTGCCTGATCAGTTGGCAGCCGTGGTGCCGGGCCTGAACATAACGCAGGCGGTCAAGTCCTTGGACAAGGCCGGTCTGCTACGCCGCAACGATAAGCACCTTTCGCAAAAGATCACATTGCCCGAACTTGGTCGGTGCCGATGCTATGTCATCGAACCGCCGGATCTGGAAGGCGGTGATGTATGTTGAGCGTTGCCCACCTGCTTGATCAGCAGGGTCAGTGCCCCACTTTTGCGGATGGTGCCCCACTACTGCCCCACTGCCCCACTTTTGAAAATGGAAGTGGGGCAGGGCTTAACCAAGGAATGACGGGGCCTAGCCCCACTTGCCCCACCTGCCCCACTAAAAAACAAGCAGTGCGCGAAAAATTGGATGCCGGGACGGAACCGCCCATTTCGATGGAACCGCTACCGGGCCGCTACTTTATCGACCCGATTGAGCATCACTATCTGCCCAGCGCCAAGACCATGAAGGATCTGTCAGAGTGCAGGGGCTACCCGGACGCCTGCCTGAAGTGCCGTTTACTCATGGCGGATCTGAAAACCTGCCTGCTTGGGCCAGGGGGTGATGATGAGCAGTAATCGGCAGCGAATCAACGAGCTCTTTATCCTATGGGCCGGATCGAACTTGCAGACCCAGGACGGCTTTCTGAACATGGTCACGGGGGGCCGCCCACTTGCGGTGGGAGACCGAGCCAGGGTGGAATCCATGCGGGCGATATGGCGCGAACTGCCCAAGCAACAGCAGGATCTGTTTTTCAAGGGGGTGCTATGAAGCTACCTGTCAGATGCCCACAATGCGGTGGGTCGGATACGATCAGGAAAAAGGGACCGCAGGCATTGACGGATGCCTTCTTTCAGCAGCGGCATGAGTGCCGGGAGTGCGGTTGCCGGTTTCTGGCCTACTGGAAGATCGACGAAACAAAGATTTACGCCGGTGTCGGCAAGGATGGTGATGAATGAAACGGTTGACCGCAAAGCAAGAGCAGTTTTGTCTTGAAGTGGTGAGTGG
>RZYB01000134.1 GCA_009930495.1 Deltaproteobacteria bacterium | reverse complement strand
GAATGCAGCCACCACGTACCGTCTCGGTAAAGAAGGTCGGAGGAGTCGAACTCGACGGCCTTGGCCAGAATGGCCGCGGCATGCGTATTCGCCGTCCAGACGACTTTGATGCGCCCAACCGTGGTTGCGAGACTCGCCTCGCCCGGAAGCACCCTGTGCGAGCGAGCGTCATAGCGAATGCTCCCCGTTTTTGTGCGCGGGCAATGGGCCTTGCGACCTTTGGCCCTCAGCGCGAAAGCGGAGGCGATAGCCTCGGTGGCTTTGACCCTGGCCGCACAGACGAGCTGCGCAGGCAGGCTCGGGTGTTTCTCCCGGAGATGGTAGTAGGTGGCTTTATGAAGCGCCACTCCGTTCTTCACCCCCTGCTCCCATCCGTACGCCGCGACAGTGTCAAAGCAGTCGCGGACCATGGCCAGGGTATCGCAAAGAGCGTCGACCTGGTCGGGAGTGGGGTGGAGTTTGAGACGGACGGTGCGCTTCATAGATCATATATGCTATAGTTTTGCACAAATGCCAAGAGGAAATAGGAGGCGGCGCTTCCTCCCCCACCTGAAGGAAGGTTTCTCCGCGCCGAAGATTGATGAAATTTTTCATGCTAATTTTTTTTTGTTTAATTATCCCGCACAACAGTCTAATTCAATTTAATATATTACGAATAAAACACTTTGTCTTTACACGCAGATCTATTTCAAACTTAATCAATCAAATATGCATTCATAATTTGTTATAAGATTATGAAGACAAAGAGATAGCCTCTATCTTCCTACAAGTCTCAAGCCGCCTATTTCCAACCCGGAAGTTGGCGGCTTTCTTATTTCATAAAACCCACACCACACGGAGGACCAGTGCTCACCACCCCAACCATCAAGATCTTCTACGAGGTCGGCAAACACGTCGCCCTCAAAGCCCGAGGCGTGGCCGCGCTCATTGTCGCCACGGGTCTTGGCGCAGCTGCCGTTGCAGCGGCACAGAACCTGGCAGAGACGTCCCGCAAGGCTCAGAATTGGATCACCGGCAGATTCACGGATTTACCCTAAGGAGAAAACCATGCTCACCCCGATCAGTACCATTGTTCACACGGTCGCCTATCTTTGGAAACGCTGGCAGCGGAAAGGTTTCAGCTCAAATCAAGCTCGGCTTTCGACTGTACTTAAACACATGCGCAGGGCAGCGGCCTGATGCCCAAACGCTAAAGCCCGGCTCCTCTCAAGAGCGGACCGGGCTTTTACAGGAGACACACATGAATACCACTATGCATTCTGAATTGGACAATCTCCAACCTCTTGACCTGGACGCCGGGAGTGTTTTCAGCGCCACACCTTCTGGTAAAACGATTGCCGGATACTCCGGGCCCTGTAGCTACACACCCACTCCCGATCCGGACTACATCTTTCACGAAACCAGCCGGGACGTAATCGTCTGGCTTATGAACTCATCGGACCCCCTGTACGTCTTTGGCCCCACAGGCAGCGGCAAGACGAGCCTCATCAAGCAGCTGGCCGCACGCCTGAACTACCCGGTCTTTGAGGTCACCGGGCACAGCCGTCTGGAATTCCCGGATCTGGTCGGACATCTGTCCGTTCGCGACGGCAATATGGAGTTCCAGTACGGCCCACTGGCTTTAGCTCTGCGTTTTGGGGGGCTTTTGTTGCTCAACGAGGTCGACTTACTGGAACCTGCCACCGCCACGGGCCTGAACGGGATTCTCGATGGGGAGCCCCTGTGCATCCCGGAGAACGGCGGGGAACTCATAAGGCCGCACCCCATGTTCCGCTTTGCTGCCACCGCGAACACCAACGGGGGTTCTGACGAGACTGGCCTCTACCAGGGAACGCTCCGCCAGAACCTCGCATTCCTCGATCGCTTCTGGCTGTGCGAGGTCGGGTATCCGGCAAAAAACGCAGAAGAGACGCTGCTCGCGCGGCACGCACCAAAACTCCCGGATACGATCCGGCGAAAGATGGTCGAGTACGCGGGCGAGATCCGCAAACTGTTCATGGGTGAAGCGGGCGCGACCGGCAGCAGCATCGAAGTTACGTTCTCGACCAGGACCCTGCTGCGCTGGGCGGACCTCACGGTTCGATTCCAGCCGTTATCCAGGCAGGGAGTGCAGCCCGTCACGTACGCGCTGGACCGCGCGCTTGGGTTCCGCGCAACACGGGAAACCAGGGCTGTCCTGCACGAACTTGCCCAGCGCATGTTTCCGCAGTCCTTGGGGGAGTAGAGAGGAGTGTAGCTGCTGAAACGCACAAAGATGCGACCACTCCCGACGACATGACCAAAGTACGCAGGGCCATGACCGCGGTTCTTCAGGCCATGGTTGCAAACCCATCCTTCCTGTCCACCTGCGTCCACCCTCCATCCGTGCTCCTGGAAAAATCCACGTCCCATGGTGGCAAGTTCTGGAAAGCCGCCGCACATCCAGCCGGCCTCACTCTGCAATGGGGAAGGCTCAACACTGCCGGTCAAGGCCGTGTTCTGGACCTGACCAGATGCGCTGACGGCAATCCGGTGCAGGAACTGATGGATAGGACACTCACCAAAATTCATGAGGGATACGGACTGTGTTGGGTCACATTTTGAAAATCAACTTAACCAAAGAGAGCATTTATGGATATGTCTCAATCGGATTTTCCCTTTCCACCAGTCCATCGAACTGGCCAAACCGGTCCCCGGAACGGGGTTCCGCCATCACTGAAAAGCCAAGGTCACCGCCCTGGGATTGACCAGTCGCATGTGGGTCAAAGGTTTCGGCGGCACGTCCTTCGAGACATGCGCCATCCGCGCCGTCAAGAACCGGGAGTGCAGGAGCGAATGCCTTTTCCAGGAGATGCGGCGCAGGGTGTTGTTCAAGATCGACCGACAGGACTTCATCATCGTGAACTTAAACTTGGGCGCCGCACCAGACACTCGTTTCATGGGAGGAGAATTAAATGAACACGCAAACTGATATCAAGGTCCTGAACAGCCTGCTGGCCCTGCACCTTGAGGTGAACATATGGACGGCCCGCAAGAAACTGAGCCCCGAGGACTTTGCAGGGGCTACGCTTCCCCCAGAGGACTTGGCGTCGCTCGGCAGCAAGCGCATCTGCGACCCGGAGAGCTTGAGCATCTTCGGAACGCTCAAGTCCAGGGCCGTGAGCCTGCTTGACCGGCACGGCGTGCGCTTTCTGGGAGGATGGGCCATTCCTGAAAACCAGGCGGACGACATCGTCACAGAATTGCGGCAGATCCAGGACGACTTCAATGCAGCCAGAGACGCGTTCCTGGACAGCTACGACCAGTCAGTCCGCGACTGGATAACCAAGCACTCGGGCTGGGAGCAGATCATTGCCGACTCCACGGTCAGTGCCGACTATGTCCGCAGCCGCATGGGATTCACCTGGAAGGTCTACCGCATCGTACCGCCAGACCCTGCCGACACGATTACGGCCGGACTTGCCGAGGAAGTTGAAAGCCTTGGCCAGACCCTCTTCGGTGAAATCTCCAAGGCGGCCACCGAAGCCTGGCACAAATGCTTTGCCGGAAAGACCGAGATCACCAGAAAGGCCCTCTCTCCCCTGAAAACCATTCATCAGAAGCTGACGGGCCTGAGCTTCGTCGAACCCCGGGTTGCACCGGTCGCGGAACTCATTCAGACCGCGTTCGAGAGCCTGCCCAAGCGAGGCAGGATCGACGGCGCGAACCTACTCATGCTGCAGGGGCTCGTATCTCTGCTTCGGGACGCGGAGGGACTTGTCGAACACGGCCAGATGGTCATCGACGGGACAACCTCACGGGATGTTCTGGATCTGCTGCTGGTCAACGACGACAGAGTTGAAGCCATGCCTGTCCCTGAGGACATAGCCCGGGTCCACGTCATCCCACCTGCCCAGGCGGTGCTACCCAACTGGGGTCTGTGGTGATGCCAATGGACAAACACATAACGAAAGAAAGCCCTGGAGTCACAAGCTCCGGGGCTTTTCGCATTCTGGAGGACAATCATGATCGATACACAGGCCGTCACACGCTCACTGCCCCTGGTGGCAAGCGTGCTCGGCAGAAAATACGGAGTGAAGATCGAGATCAGTGGGAGCGATGCCTACACCAATGGCGAGACTATCCACTTGCCAGCGCTGCCCGTGGACATCCCCGACACATTCCTGGCCCTTGCACGCGGGTATCTCGACCACGAGGCCGCACATATCCGCGACACTGACTTCCATGCCTTGAAGCAGGCCGGGCTTTCCCCACTTGAGATGCACGTGTGGAACACCATCGAAGATTGGCGCGTTGAAAACAGACTGGCGGAAGTATTTCCCGGGTGCAGGGGTAACTTCAACTGGCTTATCAAGCATGTCTTCGGCTCGGGGCAGCCGAACTGTGCAGCTCCTTCCGCAGCCGACATCCTGAACTGGATACTGCTTCACGTCAGGTGCTGGGATGTGCCCGAACTCTCGGGGGCCAGGGACAGCCTGGCGGCGCAGGTCGACAGTCAGTTTCCAGATGTCCGTGGCCAGATAGAGGTCATTCTGGGGAACGTGCGCAGAAACTGCCGCACAACTCAGGACGCCATCGATGCCGCCCGTCAGATAGTGCGCGTTCTGAAGCAGGCAGCCAGTCCCGATCAGCCCGAACAACCCGACGCAGCCCAGAACGGGCCAGAAGCAGGTGGGCTGAGTGGGGCCTCGATTGAGGATGAACATGGGGCCAGAGAACAGGACGGCGCTACGAGTGATTCCGATCCCCAATCAGACGAACAGGGCGGTGCTCCCCGCCAGTTCCCCGAAGCAGGCGATCAGGACACGGCTGACAGTGATAACATACCGGACACTCCATCCGGCGATCACTCGCAGGAACCAGGCGAAGACACCTCGCCAAGCCAGCAGGGGTCAGACAAAGGGATTGATACCGATCCCAAACAGGGCGTTGGCTCCGACCTTGCCAAGGAAGCCAGACAAAAACTCGGCGCCCTGCTCGGAGCCGGGGAGAACGAACTGCCTCCCACTCTCGGTTCGATCCTCTCTGCTACACTTGAAGACGCGTCCCGACAGGATGCCACCCCAAACACCATTACCGTGGCAGTCCAGACCACGAAGCAAGGCAGCCCCTTCACAGGCGACGACATTAAGGATGCTACCCTTGCTTCCGTAGCCCTGCGCACCCGACTGTCCGCGCTGCTGCAGACGGCGGTGGAAGCCAGGACCGCCCTCGGCCGCAAGGGGAGGCTCGATACGCGGAGCCTGCATCGCTTGGCCGTGTCGGATCCCCGCGTGTTCCGCAGAAATCAGCATCGCCAGGGCATCGACACGGCCGTGCATGTGCTCCTGGACTGCTCGGGCTCCATGGTCCGTAAAATCCGTCTGGCCTGCACATCCTGTTACGCCCTGGGCAAGGCCCTACAAGCCATGGGCATAAACGTGGCCATCACGGCCTTTCCTGCCGACCATCTGCCGGACGGTTCGTACTCCACCGTGGCCCCCATGGTCAGGCATGGCCAGCGGGTACATGCGTCCCTCGACCTCTCACCTGCCGGGGGCACCCCCATGGGCGAGGCCCTGTGGTGGACGATGCAGGACATGCTCACCCTCAAAGAGAATCGCAAGATCATCCTTATCGTCACCGACGGGAGCCCCGACAGCACCGAGTGCGCCGTGAAAGCCATCACCGTGGCCGAAGCGACGGGTTTTGAGGTGTACGGCATCGGCATCGGCTCCGACTGCATCGCAAGTCTTCTGCCCCGAAACAGCAGGACCATCCAGAACCTGGCCGAACTGAGCCCCGCAATGTTCGGGGTGCTTCAGCAAGCCCTTATCCCTTGAACAGCCAACTTAGGAGGATTCCCTCATGACCAGCCTTGCAAGCATAGAACACGAGATCACCAACATCCTGGCCGTCGCCGATGAACTTGAAGACGCCCAGCCCCAGGCCCTGGAATATCTGGACAGCCTCGCCCTGCAGGAGGCTGAGAAGGTCGACGCTATCTCGCACGTGGTCAGACGCCGCAAGAACCAGATCGAGTGGCTGCAGGACGAGGAGCGCCGCCTACGCCTGCGCCGCCAGGCCATGGAGCGGCGCATCGAGGCCTTTCGGGAGTACCTGGTGCGACTGCTCACGCACTACGGGGTGAAAAGCCTCAAAGGCAACTACGGGAGCCTGTCGCTACGGGACATCATGACCGTGGATGTGGCCGACATAAGCGAGTTGCCGACCATATATAAAGAAGTGATCGTCGAGCAGAAGCCCAAGAAGACGCTCATCAAGGAAGCCCTTGAAAGCGGGCAGGCCGTCGACGGCGCCCGTCTCGTGCCCAGAACCATCATCACCATCCGGTAAGGAGGACACCATGTTTCGACCAGCACAAAGAAGCGCGGCCAAGCTCCGCCTGGCACTGTGCGGCCCCTCGGGGTCGGGCAAAACCTATTCGGCCCTGCGCATCGCCAAGGGACTCGGCGGCAGGATAGCCCTTATCGACACCGAGCGCGGCAGCGGCGAACTGTACGCGGGCCTCTGCGCCTACGACGTCGCCCAACTGACCCCGCCGTACACCCCTGCTCGGTACATCGAGGCCATCAACGCAGCCGAGAAGGCCGGGTACGACATCGTCATCATCGACAGCCTGAGTCACGCCTGGTCGGGACCTGGCGGAGTTCTTGAGATGCAGGACCAAGCCGCCAAGGCCCTGAAGAACAGTTTCGCCGCCTGGCGAGAGATCACCCCGGAGCACAACCGCCTGGTGGACACGCTCCTGCAGACGAACCTCCACGTTATCGTGACCATGCGGACGAAGACCGCTTACGAGGTCCAACAGGATGGTGGCAAAACGAAGGTCGTGAAGGTCGGGCTGGCCCCTGTGCAGCGCGAAGGCCTGGAGTACGAGTTCACGGTCGTGCTGGACCTCTCCATCGACGGCCATGTGGCGTCTTCGACCAAGGATCGAACCGGGCTCTTTGACGGCCAGCACTTCGTGCCGAACGAGGATGTCGGGGTGAGGCTTGGGAGCTGGCTGCTCGGCGATGCCCCACAGGTCGACGTCGGGGAGCTAAACCCCGGGGTTCCGGAGCGCCTGAAGCGAGAACTGGCGGGGCTTGGGCTGGCTGACCTGGTCATGCCTTACGAGGAGTATGTCCGCTCGAAGTACGGGCTGGCCTCGATCAGGGAGATGTCTGCCACGCAGGTTGAGGAGCAGGCGGTAATTCTGGGGCAGTGCAGGGCTAGGCCGGTGCGGAGGAAACAGTTCGAGAAGATGCTGACACGCTTAAACTCGAGTAATATTTGAAAAAACTGACAGCGAAAAGCCGCCTTCGCCTACTCGTTTAAAAAAATAAACTCGATCAACATGAAAAAATGCGGATTTGACGCCATTATTAGCACTGTCGGGAATGTTCCGTCAACGTCCTCGCCTTGAAAGACGAGGCTTGTAACTCCACTCAGCCGCAATTCCTCTAGCAGGC
>RZYB01000133.1 GCA_009930495.1 Deltaproteobacteria bacterium | reverse complement strand
GATAACCCGCGTCGTGGCCTGATCACCATCGAGAATCACGGCGGCCCGCATGTCCTTGCCATCGCGGAAAAGCAGCTCATATCCCCAAATGCGCATGTCGTGGGTAAAGATTGGCTGCCTGGCCACGAAAATGGTCTCGTACAAGGAACTCCCCGAATCGCTCATGGCACGGTTTACGGCATCATGGCAGCCTGGGACAGACCAGTGGACAAATCCAGCCCCAACATCAGATTGGCATTGGCCACGGCCTGTCCGGACGCGCCCCGGCAAAGATTATCGATGGCTGAAACCGTGATCAATCTGCCGGTCCGATCGTCGGTGACCAAACCGATGTCGCAAAAATTGGTGCCGCGCACCCAGCGCGTCTCGGGAAGCACCCCCGCTGGCAAAATCCTGACCCAGGGTTTTCCGGCATAAAAACCGGTATAGGTGTCCCGAACCCGATCCAAATCCACACCGGCCGCGAGCTTGGCATAGGACGTGGTCAGAATGCCCCGGTTCATGGGCACAAGATGGGTGTTGAAGGACAGACGTATCTCCCGCCCCACAGCCAGACCCAATTCCTGCTCAATTTCCGGAGTATGGCGGTGTTTGGTTAAATTATATGCCCGGAATGTATCGGATACTTCACAAAACAACGTACCCACGCCCGCCTTGCGCCCGGCACCGGTGGTACCGGATTTGGAATCCACGACCAAATCCTCGGGCGAGATCAGTCCGGCCTTCAAGGCCGGGTACAGGGCCAGGATGGCCGAGGTCGGATAGCAACCCGGGTTGGCCACCAGACTCGCCCCGACGATCCGGTCCGCGTACAGCTCGGGCAAACCATAGACAGCCTCGGGCAACAGGTCGGGGCGGGTGTGCTCGACCTTGTACCAACTTTCGTAGACATCCTTGGAACGCAGCCGGAAATCCGCGCTCAGATCGACCACCCGCGCGCCCTTGGCACGCAGCTCGGCGGCCATTTCCATGGCCGTGCAATGCGGCACGGCCAAAAAAACCAGATCGCAGTTGGCGGCCAGAAAAGATGTGTCCGGCGCGGTAATCATCAAGTCCGACAATTCGGTGCCCTGCAGAAACGGATAAATTTCCGCCAGCCGCTTGCCCGCTTCCTTGCGGGATGTGACCTGTGTCAGGCGCATGCCGGGATGCCCCAGAAGAATCCGGGCCAGCTCCATGCCCGTGTAGCCGGTCACCCCGACCAATCCAACACGTTTCATGACATGCTCCTATTTGGCCTTCTGGACGTATTTCATCCGCAATTCAAACAACATGTCCTTGAGTAACCGCGCCTCTTGCGGGGTCAGGTTGCCCTTGGTCTTACGCTCCAACATGCACAGAATATCGATGGTTTGCTTGGCTGCCAGAATATTTTCCATAACCTGGCCGCTTTCCGGTTCCGGTACCTCGCCCAGATGAACCAGGGCCGAAGAACTCATCGACAAAACAAAGGTACCAAAATCAAGCTGCGGCAAGTCCGCGCAGGAACAAGACAAATCTTCGTATTTCTTATCGATATTTTTGTCGCTCATACGCACTCCTCATGCCTTGGGATAGCCCTGACCCAGGGCGCTTTCATAGGCGGTCATGGAATCCTCCAAAAATGTCCGCGCGGCGGAATAGCCGCCAGCCCTGACCAGCCCCTGTTTCAGGGCGTGCAGGCCGGCCAGGACATCACTCCAATCCACATGGCCCATATGCCCCAGACGAACGATGCTGTTTTTCAATTCACCCTGGCCGCCAGCCATGACCACGCCGTAGTCCTCGGCGGCACATTTGAGGACAGTGGCGCTGTTCACGCCTTCGGGCATACGGATGGACGTCAAACCCCAGGTAAAATGGGTGGGCGCCAAAAGATCAAGGCCCAAACTGGCGGCCCCTGCCCTGGTCATGGCGGTCAGGGCCCACTGTTTGCGGAATATCTCTTCCAATGTCTGGGTCTGGAACAATTCAAGACTCACGGCCAGACCCTGGATCAAATTGACCGGCGAGGTAAACAGGGTCTGATTGCCCAGGCTTTTTTCGCGCTCGGCGCGCAGGTTGAAATAAAAATCGCGACAATCGACCTGTTCTGCCTTGTCCCAGGCCTTCTGACTAAAGGCCAGCAAGGCCAATCCCGGCGGAAGCATGAGACCTTTTTGGGATCCGGTCAGCAAACAGTCGATGCCCCAGGCATCCATGGGACAGGGCGATATGCCCACGGCCGAAATACCGTCCACCACCAGAAGTACATCCGTGTTCCGCGTCACCTCGCCCAGATCGCGCACGGGATGAAGCACGCCGGTGGACGTTTCCGAAGCCTGGACAAGCACGCCGCGAATTTTCGGATTGGCCTGCAAGGCGGCGCGCACATCGTCGGCGGCCACCGCCTGTCCTGGTTCCTGGGCCAGAACGATGACCTCCAGATTCCGGGCCTCGGAAATTTCCCGCCAGCGTTCCCCGAATTTTCCGCCCTCGATCACCAGGACGGTTTCGCCCGGCGCGAAAAGATTGGCCACGGCCGCGAACATGGCTCCGGTGCCGGAGCAGGACAGGGGCAATACCCGTTGCGTGGTTTCGAACAGATATTGCAGGCCAGGCTGAATTTTTTCCATGACCCGCACGAAATCGGCCTTGCGGTGATGGATCATATCCTTGGCCAGGGCCAGACGGACCTCTTCGGGCAAGGGCGTGGGGCCTGGGGTGAGCAATCGCAGTTTATTGAGCATGTTTCTTCCTGAATGTTTGATTTAATGCGCCGTGTTCCAATCCGGGCCCACGCCCCAATCCACGGCCAAGGGCACGGACAGGGCGTATACGCCGCCCATGATCCCGGCCACGGCTTCGCCAACCGCTCGGGCCGTGTCCGCGGGGGCTTCCAGCACCAATTCATCGTGAATCTGCAAAATGAGCCTGGCCCCAAATTCTCCAATAACCGCGCTCTTGTCCACTTCGAGCATGGCCTTCTTGATGATGTCCGCGGCCGAGCCCTGGACCACGGTGTTGATGGCCATGCGTCGGGCCTGCTGGGCCAGATTGGCGTTACGGGAATTGATGTCCGGCAGCATCCGCCGCCGCCCGGCCAGTGTGGTCACATAGCCCAATTCCTTGGCCTTGGCCTCGATTTCCTCGTAAAACTCCCGCACCCTGGACAATTTGCTGAAGTACACGGCGATGAACTCCTTGGCGTCCTTGAGACTGATGCCCAGTTCACGCCCGAGTTTCTGCGGCCCCATGCCATAAAGCAGACCAAAATTGATGGTCTTGGCCTTGCGCCGCTCTTCCGGGCTGACGTTTTTCGTGTCGAAAAGAATGCTAGCCGTGCGGGCGTGAATGTCCTGGCCCGAGGCAAACGCCTCGCACAGGGTCGGATCCTTGGACATATGGGCCAACACGCGCAGTTCGATCTGGGAATAATCGGCCGCCACGAGCAGATGGTCCGGAGCGGCCACGAAGCAGGAACGCATCTGCGCCCCCAAAGGGCCTCGCACCGGAATGTTCTGCAAATTCGGATTGCTGCTCGAAAGTCGTCCCGTGGCCGTGGCCAGCTGATTGAACGTGGTGTGGATGCGGCCGTTTCCGTCGGCCATGGTCGGCAGAGGCTCAAGATAGGTGGAGCGCAGCTTTTCGTACATCCGAAATTCCAGAATATCAGCCACGATTTTGTGCTGGACGGCCAGTCCTTCGAGCACGGCGCTGGACGTGGACTGCGCGCCCTTGGGCGTTTTCTGTTTGCTGCTCAGACCCAGCTTGGAAAAAAGTATGTCCGCCAGTTGCTGGCTGGAGCGGATGTTGAAATCCTGCCCGGCCTGGGCGTGAATGGCCAGGGTCAGACGATCCAGCTCCGACTGGACCATGGCCAGCAGGTCGCGAAACTTGGCCTGATCGATGCGGATACCCCGTTTTTGCATGGCCACCAGAACATGGGTCAGGGGCAGTTCCATATCACGGAGCAGGGTCAGCAACTCGGACGCGGAAAGCTGCTTCCTGAGTAACCGGCCCACGGCCAATACAGTCCGGCCCGGATTGTCCGCACTGACCTCGAGCTGATCGGCCAACCCGTCGCGAATGCGCTCCAGGGAATAATTCCGCTCCTCGGGACTGAGCAGATAGGCGGCCAGCTCTATGTCGAAGACGTCGGCGCATCCGGACATATCCACCTTCTCCCCTTCCAGGATTTCCTTGACCGAAGGGACGTAAACCCTGGCTTCACGCAGGGCCCGGGCCAAATCCCGAGACTGTCCCATAAAAACGACCTCGCGCCGGTCCAGACCGAGAATCCAGCGTCCATCCTGCCCCAGGAGCCCCACTTCCTGTCCGGACAGGGATGGAAGCTCGGTCACGATTTCAGGATCGACCCGATCCGATTCCACCGTCCCGACAGACTCCCGAAGCTCATGGGTCTGTGGAGCAACGACTTTTTTTGTCCCGCTCTGACCAAACAAACCACGTGCCTCGCCCAACAGGGAGCGAAATTCGTATGTTTGAAAAAAGTCCCCGACATCCTCCGGGCTTGCCGGGCGGACCGTCAATTGGTCCATGGCGAGATCCCCGCACAAATCCGTGCGCAGGGTGGTCAGCTCGCGATACATGAACACATTCTCCATGTGCGGAGCGAGCAGGGTCTGTTCCTTGGCCGTGAGCCGGTCAAAATTCTTCTTGAGCGCGGCCAGGCTCGGAAACCGGCGCAACAATCCCATGGCCGTCTTCGGGCCGACCTTGGGAATACCCGGGATATTGTCGGCGGTATCGCCGATCATGGCCTGATAGTCGGCCCACTGTCCGGGCTCAAGACCTGTCTCGGCCGTGAAACCGTCCACGGTGATCAACTTTTCCTTGCCCTGGGCCGGGTCCCACAGGACGACGTTGCCATCCAGGCACTGACGCAAGTCCTTATCCGCGCCGACAATGACCACGTCGCGCTCTGTCTTGAAACGCGCGGTCAGACTGGCGATATAGTCATCGGCCTCGGCCCCTTCGGCTTCCACCACCGGCACGCCCATGCGGACCAAACCAGCCTTGAGGGGCTCCAGTTGGACGGCCAGGCCTTCGGGCATTTTTGGGCGCTGTGCCTTGTACGGCTCGTACAATTCGTGGCGGAATGTCGGTCCCTTGCCGTCGGTGATAAAAACCAAGTGGGTGGGTTTTTCTTCGCGCAGAATTTTGAGGATCAGCTTGAAAACAATATACATGGCGCTAGTCGGGAACCCGTCGGCGCGCTTGAAATCCGGATAGGCATAAAAACCGCGATAAATGAAGGCGTGGCCGTCGATCAAAAAAATGGGCTCGGTTTTGAGGCCGAGCCGTTCACGTAAACTCATGCGTCCTCCATTGAAGGCGGAGATTATTTCTGTGTGGGTTCGGGAGGGTTTTCTGGCTTCTTCTTGGTTTCCGTGCCCGAATGCAGGCGCTCCCAGACAAACTGGCTGACCGGCTGACTGCCGAGCTTTTCCATGGGGATCTCGGCCCTGGCCATGGATTTGTGTCCACCGGCCGAGCCCAAATCTCCAAAAAGGCGCTTGGCGAACTTGCCCATGTCCCGACGCAGGCCGTCGCCACGAAAAACAATGATCAGCTTGTCTTCATGGATGCCGCTGACCACGGTGGAGGACAGTCCATGCACGCGCAGAAAAAAATCGGCCAGGATGACCAGAATGTCGGCGGAATCGACCTTGCCCATGAAAATGGAAATGGTCTTGCCCATGACCCGCATCTTGCGGAAGGCCTGGGTGAAATACTTGAGCCATTCCAGGCGGAATTCCGAGCGGATGATTTTGTGCAGGAGCGGCTTGTTGTAGAATTTCGACAAATACCGAAAAGCCTTCATGTCATTATCGTGGAATTCCCGCTCGAAACTCTGGGTGTCGGTCTTGATCCCGTACAACAGGGCCGTGGCCAGTAATTTGCCCGGCCGCAGATTCAGATTGTAGAGATATTCGGTCATGATGGTCGCGTTGGAGCCGTATTCGGGCAGAATCTCGACGAAATCGGCGTCCACCGGCATGCCCGCGACCTTGGGATGGTGGTCGATGACCACGGAAAAATGAATATCGGCGAAACCCGGATGATGATGGGGCTGGGAATCGACTAGGGCGAACCTGTCGTACTGGGCGGCCAGGGGCGGGGTCAGGCGCTTGGTCGGAATGCGCAGATGTCGGATCATGGCCAGATTGTCCGGCCGGGTGACCTCGTTGACATGGGCGATACCAACCTGCTCCACGCGACCGGCCAGAATGCGCTTTAAAGCCAGGGCCGAGGCCAGGGCGTCGGGATCGGCGTTGATCAGAATCAGCCAGCGCTCGTTCTTGTTCAGGAGTTCCTGAAGCTTGGCGAGCTTCGGATCGAGCTTCCGAAAATATGCCATGACCTTCTCACTTGAGTTTATGGGCCAGACCGGCAAGGACCAGATACACACTTGTACTGACCCTGGCAATTTCACGATTCAATTGTCCCAAATCCCGCGCAAAGGCCCGGACCGAGCCGTCAAAGGCCAGGGGCCCCAGGCCCATTTCCGTGGACACGAGAACAAGACGTCCACCATGCCAGCCCTGAAGGGCATCGATCAATTCCGCCTGTCGGGCCAGACGCGCGGAATGATCCAAACACCGATTCTGAATCGCGAATATCCAAAAATCCAGACTGTCCACGAGGACGGATCCTGTCTGACCGGATAATTCGGCCACGATCTCGGGCAGTTCGGTCCCCACTTCCCGGACCAGAATGGATGGATCACGGGTTTGGCGATGCGCCTGGATCTGCTCTCGAAAGGCCAAATCGCGGGATTTGCCCGTGGCGATCATGGTCCAGGGCTTGGGGCCGGCGGCCAAAAGTTCCAGGCCAAAATCGGATTTGCCGGACTTGTTGCCGCCCAGGATCAGATCAATCATGGCTCATTCCCCAGACGTCCAGCCAGGAACGCAGCAACGCCAGGGATCGCGAAAATTCATCCTTATGGAAAACCTCCACCACCAGCACGCAAGGTCTGGTCAACCGCGTCAGAATCCGGCGCAATATCCCGGGGTCGGGCAGCTGGTCCAGACCGGCATGGCCGGACGCGGACTCACCTCCATAAACATGCATGATCCGGATGCGCTCATGGATTCCGGAACGAAGCAAAAGCCGTTCCTGGCCATAACTGACCAAATGCCCCAGATCGAGGCATACGCCCAGATCATGGGCCTCGATGACCGGCCACACCTCGGACAGATCGTTGCCACGCGTGTTTTCCAGACACAATCGGGATATTAAATCGGGACGCAATCGCAACAGATTCTCCAGATCATGGGGGCATGGAGAATGGAGCACATAGCCCCAGGGCCGGGTAAATGCAATTTTGCGCTCCAAATCACAAAGAAGCTTGGACACATTGGCGACACCACGCGTCCAGGGCAGGTCCACGGGCAGGTGCGCGTGATAGGACAGATCCAGATCCGCCAGCTCGGCCGGCAGATCCTGCTCATCATATTCCAGAC
>RZYB01000132.1 GCA_009930495.1 Deltaproteobacteria bacterium | reverse complement strand
CTGGGACGAACATGGTCAAAGCGTGGTGGACCAGAGCAGGGCGTTTTTTTGGATGGCCATGTTCATGTCTGGTTGGAGGTATTCCTTGGGCCCGTCAAGGAATGGAAGGTATTCCAGGGTGGCTTTTTGTAACAGGATGCGTCCGCCCTGGATTCTGGGAAATAATTTTTTCCGGGCCGGAGCCAAGTGCCCCAGAACAGCGGATATGGCCTGAAATGCTTCTTCTTGGGGCAGGGTCACCGGATGCAGGGGAATTTCGGGCAGGCTGGCAAGGGGCGCTGTCCTGGGTTGGAAGAGGCTGACCCGGCTTGAGAGATGCAAGAATAACTCAGGGCGGATTTTGAAGGCCGGGACCCGGAATGTGAAGGGCTCCGATTCCATCCGGGGTAAGATCACCTTGGGCATGTTGGTCAGACGGATGAAATCGGCCCAGGTTTCGAGATGAAAACCCGTCGCCTGAATGTGCAGATTCCAAAACGGCAGATAGCGGCTGGGCTGGGTCTGGGTTGGGAAAAAATGGACGTCGATATTTTCGCAGCCACCTGGGCCCGTGGTCCAGGCCGTGTCGCAATGCGGACAGGTTTGCACCAGGCTCTGGGTGTCGCCACCAAGATCCCAGCCGCAGTGGGGGCAAAGGGTGGAGAGGAACTCCAGAGTGGCCGGACTGGGATTAAGCGTGCTGGGATCAATGCTTGCCGGTCCCAGATGTTCGCCGGTCAGGCCGTCGATGAGTTCATGGTTTTGAAAAACCGGCAGAAAGACCAGGGAAAGTGTGTCGCCGATACAGGCCGTGATTTTTGGGCCCGTGACAGCGCTCAACCCCGGAATGGCCGCGAGGAGTTTGTGCTTGAAGTCCGCGCTGGAAATTTGGGGAGCGAGGAATGCCCCGGATGTGCCAGGTTCCACGAAAAAAAGCTGCATGGCTTGGGGCCTGAGCCCCAGGGAGGCGGGCAAGGCGAGGTTATCCACGGCCAGCAGGCTGGAGTCGATGATTTTGTGCTGTGTCGAGGTCAGGCCCAGAACAAATCCATTTCCCCGAAACCGCCAGTAGGGGATATATATCAGGGTGCCATCATTTTCGACGCGCGGCTTCAGATAATAGCGGAGCGGTCCGTGTCCCTGGATAAACAGACGGACGCGGCAAAACGGACAGGCAAAAATGCGGTCTGTATCCTCCAGGTCTACAGGAGCCCCGCACTGGGGACACTGATGACGAAGATGCCCCCAGCTCATGCGAATTTGATGCGCTCCCCGCAGTGGTTGCAGAACGTCGCGCTGGGCAGGTTCTCCTGGCCGCAGGTCGGGCACGTGACGGGCTTGGGCGTGTCGTTCACGGGCTTGCCACAGCTGGGGCAAAAGCGCGACCCCGGACTCAGATTCTTTCCGCAGGCGGCACATTTTTCAAAGACCAGGAGATGATGGCCGCACGAGGCGCAAAAACTGTCCCGCTCGTGGATGGCCTGGCCGCATTTGGGACAGGTCAGCCCTTTGGGCGCGGTTCCGGGATCAGGTTGGCGGGTCATCTGTTGCATGGCCTGGGCCATGAGGGCCGGCATCATGAAGCCCACGCCCATGCCCATGGATTCTCCAGCCGAGCCTTGATTTTCAGCCGCCTTTTCCATGGCCGTGGCCGCCTTGAGCTGCATGAGCTTGTTCATGTCGTCAAACATGCCTAGCTTGGTCTTGTCGTCCAAGGCTCTTTGCACTTCGGGCGGTGGCGTGATGGAATTGATGTAGAGTTGGGTCAGGGAAAGGCCAAATTGCAGAAAATCACTTTGTAGGCGTTCCCTGAGCCCGGCCGACCATTCCTCGTAGCGATTGGGCAGGTTGAGGATGGTATCCATGTTTTCGCCCAGAAAATCGTTGAAGGACGACACGATGACCTTGCCCAGGTACTCGTTCAAGTTCGAAACCGAGAAGGAGGCCATGGTTCCAACCAGGGAATTGATAAAGAGCAAGGGCTGGACAACCTGGATGTTGAACATGCCATAGGCCCGCAGCCGAATCACGCCCAGTTCGGAGTCCTTGAAGGCCACGGGTTCGCGAGTGCCCCATTTGAGGTTGGTGAAGACCTTGGTGTTGACCAGATAGGCCTCGGCCCGGAGTGGGCTCTCCAGCCCCCAGGGGATGCCCATGATTTTGTTGAGAATGGGGATGTTGGCTGTTTTGAGGGTGTGTCGTCCCGGGCCAAAAACATGGACAGCCTTGCCGTTATAGAAAAAGATGCCGGCCTGGGAGTCGCGCACGACCATCTGGGCGCCGTATTTGATTTCCCCGGAGCCTTCCCGAGGGAATCGGTGCGCGATTTCGTTCCCGGTTTCGTCAAACCATTCGATGAGCTCCAGAAAGAAAAGATTGTCGCTGCCCATGCTACCTCCCCGACATTGTTTGAATTCCGCAGTGTATAGGACGATTTTCTTGCAATTACAACACGGGCCGCTTAGGATTCAATGATTCTGATGAGTTCGGACGGAGGGGACTTGTGGATATAAAAAACGCCAAGGAAATCATGACCGCCGCCGATATCGGACGGTCCCTGGACAGGCTGGCCTGCCAAATCGTGGAGGATGTCGTCGATCACCGCTCCCTGGCCTTGATTGGAATCCAGCGTCGTGGCGTGGATCTGGCTGGTCGTCTGGGTCGGCTACTTTCCAGCCGGATCGGTTTCGCGGTGCCTTGTGGAGAGCTGGATATCAATTTGTACCGCGATGACTGGACCACCACGACATCCACGCCGAACATCAACGCCACCCACATCGATTTTTCCGTGGACGAGAAAACGCTGATTTTGGTGGACGATGTTCTTTTCACTGGCCGCACGGTCCGCTGCGCCCTGGAAGCCTTGCTCGATTTTGGCCGTCCCCGGGCCGTGAAGCTGTTGGTCCTTATTGATCGCGGTCACCGCGAGTTGCCGATTCAGGCTGACTTTATCGGGAAAGCCGTGCCCACGGCCAGATCCGAGCAGATCAATGTTTTTTTGTCCGAGCGCGATGGCAGGGATACTGTCGTTTTGAGCTAAAAACGGTTTCCCCGCTCAATCCAAAAGTCCTTGTTGAGTTGCTTTGTGGTCGTGATGGCGGGGGCTACCACCGGGGTCTTTTCAAGAAGCCAAAAATGAAAGGCCGCCCTTCCCGACGGGAAAGGCGGCCTTTCGTTTTTTTTCGTTACCGCGTTCTAGATCAAACCCTTGTCCTTGAGGAAGGCGCGGAGGGTTTCCGTGTTGGCCTCGCTCATGGGGACCAGGGGCAGGCGCAATTCCAGCTTGACGCGTCCCATCATGGATAATGCCGTCTTGGCCGGAATGGGGTTGGTTTCCAGGAACATCATCCGCGAGAAAGGGGCGAGATCAAAATGCATCTTTTGGGCCGTGGGTATGTCGCCGGCGAACCAGGCCGACGTCATGGCGCTCATGACATGGGGCAGAATGTTGGAGACCACCGAGATGACGCCGCATCCGCCCACGGACAAAAGAGGCAGCACCGTGAAATCGTCACCGGACAGGACCTGAAAGTCCGGCCCGCATTTTTCGAGCACCTGGGAGACTTGGTTGAGGTCACCCGTGGCTTCCTTGATGCCCAGGACTTCCGGGATGTCCTTGTACAGACGGGCCACGGTGGCTGGAAGCAGATTCACGCTTGTCCGGCCAGGAACATTGTAGAGGATGTAGGGCAGGGAAACTTCCGCCGCGATGCGTTTGAAATGTTGGTACAGGCCTTCCTGGGTCGGCTTGTTGTAGTACGGCGTGATCAGCAGGGCGCCATCGGCGCCGGCTTCCTTGGCGAACCGGGCCAGTTCAACGGCCTCGGCCGTGTTGTTCGACCCCGCTCCCGCCAACACCGGAATCCTGCCTTTGACCTGGTCCACGCAGATACGGATTACCTCTTTATGTTCAGCGTGGCTCAGTGTGGCGGATTCGCCAGTGGTGCCGCAGGGGACCACGCCGTTGATTCCGTTTTGAACCTGCCATTCGATCAGGTTTCGATACGCTTCCTCGTCGACAACGCCGTTTGAAAACGGGGTCACCAGGGCTGTGAAGGCTCCTTTGAATTGCATCGCTGTCCTCCCGGATTTGGGGCTTTGGTTTGTGGATGGCGCCTGGCCTTGGCCTAGAGACCCATCCGCTCTGGGTCGAATTCCCCACGATAGACGACCTGGGCTTGGCCGCGCAGGAAAATGTCCGTTCCGCGTAGGCTGATTTCCAAAATTTCACCGCCCGAAGTGGTGACCTGAACTTTAGGTTCGGCCAAGCCAAGGCCGTGGGCCACGGATACCGAGGCCGCGGCGCCCGTGCCGCAGGCATAGGTTTCGTTCTCCACGCCGCGTTCGTAGGTGCGCAGCAGGATGTGGGCGCGATCGATGATTTGGATGAAGTTGGCATTGGTTCCGGCTGGCGCGAAATGTCGATGATACCGGACCAGGGCGCCGAGCTTTTTGATGTCGAGTGTTTTGACGTCGTCGGTAACGAGAACCGCGTGTGGGACCCCGGTGTTGGCGAAGTGGACGGCCCATGGCTCGCCTGACAGGTCGAGGGTGAAATTCAGTGTTTGATCGCGCACGGGTGTAAGCTGGACTTCGACTTCGCCGGCATCGGCGAACACACGGGCCTGGATGGGGCCGGCATCGGTGCTCATGACATGCTCGGCGCCGGCCATGCCCAACTGATGGGCGAGCAGGGTGGCGCAACGCGAGCCATTGCCACACATTTCGGCCCTGGACCCGTCGGCGTTGAAGAAATGCCATTTTGTCGCGGCCTGGCCGGTCTCATCCATTTCCAGAAAGATGATGCCGTCGGCTCCAATGCGAAAGGCCCGGGGACAGAGCGCCTTGGCCCAGGCCGGCATGACCTCTTGGCCAATGGAGCGCGAGCGGTTGTCGATGACGATGAAGTCGTTGCCACTGCCTTGCATTTTATAAAAAATTTGGGAGCGAGAAGAGGTCATGGAGAGTCCTTGGTTGAATCGTGTGCACGATAATCTATTGTGGCTGGCCCAAAAAAGCAAGAAAATGGCTAGGGTGCGAAAATGGTCGTGATCGCGGGATCCAAGGCCAGTTCATCGCGAAGCGGCTGAACCGTGGCCATGACCGTGACGTTTGGAGACCAGACGGCCTTTGTGCCGGCCTTGGGCAGGTTGGGGATGACAATGGTGTTGACCCCTTTTCCCTTCAGGGAAGGACGGACCCAAAGGACGGCATTGTCCTGGAGATAGAGTCCCGGATAGCTGGGGCCGTGGCCGGATCCCAGAATGATATCAAAAGCCTTTCCCCGTCGGTTCGCGATGAAATCGTTCTCCAGGGGCTGGCCCCAGGTGCTGATCCCGATGATCAGATTGTATTGACCCGACTCGCGAAGCTGCGTGGCCGTATCGGCCAGGATCGAGGCCGTCGAGCCACTTGGTCCTCCGGGCAGGCTCGGAGGGAAGAGCACGAAGGCCAGGAGCCCGTCCGGAACTTTTTGGGTCACCACGCGCGGCGCGTCGTCCAGTGACCACCAAGAGGGCGCTGTTGGAACGCCAGCCGCGCTCAGCGCCTGGAAATCCTCGGGTGCCAGGACAAAAAGGTCATAATCCAGGGTTAGATACGCCTGGGCCAAGCGCGTGATCAGGTCCGGGGAGGTCGAATTCATGGTGCCTGGGGCAACGAGTTCATAGCCTCCACCGATCACAATGCTTCCTGGAGACGATTGAAGGGATTTGAAAAAGGTGGCCCGCCGGGCCAACCCACCAAGAGTCTTGCCGCCTCAGGTCGGACACGGCTGGTACTCTCCCTGGGTGTTGGCCGTGAGCACGATGGTCGTTTGGGCCAACGCTTTCAGGGGTAACCAACCAAACAGCAACACGACGCAGAAAAAGAGGCGCATGGACAGAACCTTATGCCAGGGGTTTGAGGATGGGGCTGCGGGCAATGAGATCCTTCAGACGGGACCGGCGCTCGACGATTTTGCGGGCGATCTCGCGAATATCCCGGGAAGCTTGGCAATCAGGCGCGAATTTGAGCAACGGTACTTGATGACGGACGGATTCCGTGACCATGGGGTCCTTGTGCACGATGCCCAGGAGATGGATGGGCAGGTTCAGGAAGTGGTCGCAGGCCTGGGCCAGCCGGTCAAAGGCGAGGCGGGCTTCCTTGGTCGATTCGGCCATGTTGACGATAACATGGAAATTTTTGATCTGGCGTTGGTTGTTCAGAACCTTGATCAGGGCATAGCTGTCGGTCAGGGACGTGGGTTCGGGGGTGATGATCACGACCCGTTCCTGGGGCATGGCCGCAAAGGACAGGACCGTGGGACTGATACCCGCGCCTAGGTCCAGGACGAGAAAATCGTACTGGTGAAAGAGTTCATCCAGCTTGCCCAGGAGCACGCTTTGGATGTCTTCGTCCATCTCCACCAGTTCGGCGACGCCCGACGCCGAGGGCAGAAGCACGAAGCCATCCTCGGTCAGGGACACGACCACGTTGGCCGCGTCTTCACCCGCGATCAGGTCCTGGATATTTTTTTCCGGAGAAATGCCCAAAAGCACGTCCAGGTTGGCCAAGCCCAGATCCGCGTCCAGGAGGACTAGCCGATGCCCCAGCTCGTTCAAGGCAAAGCCCAGATTCAAGGCGATATTGGTTTTTCCCACGCCGCCCTTGCCGCTGACCACGGACAGGCTCAGAGTCTTGTTTTCGGTCATGATTATTCCTTGAAGGAAAGCAAAAAGCGTTTTTCGTTTTGTTGCACCAGGGTTTGGTCCAGAACTGGACCCAAATCCAAAAGGGGCGCGCATTCCAAACGGTTTTTTCCGGCGTGTTTGGCGCGGTACAGGGCCTTGTCCGCTTCCGCGACGAGCTTGACGGGGTCCGGCACTTCCTTGCCCCGGTAGCTGGCGACCCCCATGGACGCCGTGATAGCCAGTTCCGTGGCGCCACAGCGAACCCTGGCTGCCCGGATGGATTCGAGTACCCGCTCCAGAAGTTTTTGGGCCCTGGCCAGACCTGTCCCGGGGAGCAACAGCGCGAATTCCTCGCCGCCAATACGAGCCGCCACGTCGATCATGCGGGTCTCCGTCAACAGAATTTCACCCATGGCCTGCAAAATTTTATCCCCACATGGATGACCATGCGTGTCATTGATGCCCTTGAAATCATCCAGGTCCAAAATGCACAGACTCAGGGGGGTCTTGAAGCGGGCGCTGCGCTCCACTTCCAGGGCCAGCGCCTGATCGAAGCCGCGCCGGTTGGCCAGACCCGTCAGGGCGTCGTGACCCTGCATGTGGGTCAATTTTTCGATATACTCCTTGATCGTGTTCAAGGCCGGGAATTTGTTCCGGCGCAAAGGCAGGACAATCCAGTCCGTGAGCTTGATCCTGTCCAGCACCGTGGGCCAGGATCGGTCTTGGCGGATGAGCCGGACCAGGGCCAGGGCAATCGCATGAAATTTTAGGTCACGAGCAATCTCATCAGGTAATCATTATCCCACCCGGCTCGTTTTCTACTGGCTTTGACTCCGGTTTTT
>RZYB01000131.1 GCA_009930495.1 Deltaproteobacteria bacterium | reverse complement strand
TACACCAAGGTCGATCAGGCCGAGGACGAACCGGCCGAGGCCGCCCGCCTGAACCGCCAACTGCCGCTCATCCTGGGCAAGGCAGCCCTGGCCACGGGAGCGTCCCTGGTCCACTACAGCACGGATTTTGTTTTCAACGGCAAAAAAACAAGTCCCTACACCACCGAGGATCAACCCGATCCGCGCTCGGTCTACGGACAGACCAAACTCCAGGGCGAACGCGAGCTCCTGGGCCTGAACCTGCCGAAACTGCTCATTATCCGCACGTCCTGGCTGTTTGGCCCCTGCAAAACCAACTTCGTGACCCGCATCCTGGAACTGGCCGCCACTCGCCCGGAACTGTCCGTGGTTCATGATCAGGTTGGCAGTCCGAGCTACACGCCGGATCTGGCGGCCAACTCCCTGGCCCTGGTGGAAAGCGAAGCAACAGGACTGTTTCATCTGGCCAATTCGGGCCGGGCCAGCTGGTGCGAACTGGCCACGGAGGCCGTGCAGTGCGCGGCCCTGCCCTGCCGGATCAAGCCCATCACTTCGGCTGAGTACCCGCAAAAAGCCTGCCGCCCCGCCTATTCCGTCCTGGATCTGAATGCCTTCACCGCAGCCACGGGCATCACGCCCCGGCCATGGGTGCAGGCCCTGCGGGAATTTCTGTTCTCACGGGAAGACTGCCCGTCATGATCCTCAACAAGCGCGAGACAGCCGTCCTGACCGCAGTGGTCGAACTCTATGTCGAGACGGCGCAACCTGTTGGCTCACAGGCCATCGCCACGGGTCTGGGCCTGAGCCCGGCGTCCTTGCGCACAACCATGGCCCGTCTGACGGAAAAGGGCTTTTTGCGACAGCCCCACACCTCGGCCGGCCGCGTCCCCTCCATCCAGGGCTTCCGCTACTATTTGGATCAAGTCCTGCAAATCTGCCCGCTTCCGCGCAGGGACAGGTCCCGTCTGCAAGAGCACATCCTGCCCGACGCGTCGGAACTGCCCCAGGTATTGCGACGCGCAGCCCAGGCCCTGTCCTCCCTGACCAACCAGGTCTGTGTTGTCATGGCCCCGCGCCAAACCCTGGCCAGATGGCGGCAGATCGATTTCATTCTGCTCCGGCCGGGCATGGTCATGGCCGTACTGGTCCTGCAGGGGGGATTGATCAGCAACCGCCTGATTCAGGTGGATGAAAATCTCGGCAGCGATGAACTGATCCACTATGGCAATTTCCTGAACAGCCTGTTCACCGGGCGGACCACCCGGGAAGTTCGCGCCGAAATCCTGCTCCAGCTGCACAACGCCCAAGCCACGCTGGACGCCTATCGCCGGGCCTGGGAGCTGGCAGCCCAGGCCGTGACCGAGGACGAACAGCCCGAAGTCTTTGTCGGCGGCACCAGCCATCTGGCAACGCAGCCCGAATTCACGGACCTGGAAACCATCCAGGAACTGCTGCGCCTCATCGAGGAACGCTCCCGATTGCTGGAACTGCTGGACAAAACCGCGTCCAGCGCTTCCGTTTCTGTCAGCCTGGATCAAAATGTTGCCGGGGTTTCCGGCTGCTCCCTGGTCACCTCGGCCTACAGCGCCCATGCCTCGACCCAGGGCGCCCTGGCCGTGCTTGGCCCGGTGCGCATGAACTACGCCCGCATCCTGCCCATGGTTGACTTTGCCGCCCAAATACTTAGTCAGTGCCTCAAATCCCGGTTCTAGGGATCATTCGTGAAACGTCTTTTCAAATATTTCAAGGAGCAGGAGTTTTTCATGTCCCATAAGGAAAACGAGGCCCAGGCCCCGGACGAAGTGCTCGCCGAGGGAGCGACGGCCGAAGAAACCCCGGAACCCACCCTGGAGGAAAAATACGCCCAGGCCCTGGCCGATATCGACGAACTGAAAAAAGAAAACCTGCGCGTCCTGGCAGACAGTGAAAATTTCAAGAAGCGCCTGCTGCGGGAAAAAGAAGAGTATTTCAAATTCGCGACATCCGCCATCCTGGAGGAAATCATCCCGGTCATCGACAACCTCGATCTGGCCCTGGCCCATGGCAAGCAGTCCGAAGCCTGCAAGGATCTGGTCACGGGCGTCGAAATGACCATGAAAATCTTCCTCGACACCATGAAAAAGCATGGTCTGGAACAAATCGCGGATTTAGACGTGCCTTTCGATCCGGCCCGGCATGAGGCCATGAGCCAGGTCGAACGCGACGACCTGGACGAAAACACGGTCTGCCAGATGCTCCAAAAAGGGTATATGCTGAAAGAACGCCTGCTGCGTCCGGCCAAGGTCATGGTCAGCCGCAAGGCAGGAGCCTGAACCGTGGCCCAGACCGTGGCCGTACTCGGGGCCAGTCACAAACCCGAGCGGTATTCCAACCAGGCCGTACGCATGCTCCTGGAATACGGACATAACGTCATCCCGGTCACACCGGGGCGCAAGGAAATCGAAGGCCTGCCCGTGGCCCCGACCCTGGCCGACATCGGCCGGCCCGTGGATACCCTGACCCTTTACGTCGGACCGGAACGCAGCGCCCAACTTCTGGACGCCATCGTGGCCTTGAAACCCGGCCGGGTCATCCTCAATCCGGGCACGGAATCCGAGCCCTTGCAAGCAGTCCTGGACCAGGCCGGCATCCCCTGGCAGCATGCCTGCACCCTGGTTTTGCTGCGCACCGGACAATTCGAGGAATAATCGCAGCAGTTCGTCCATTCCAATAAAAAAAGCGCCACCTCGGCGCTTTTTTCGTTTCCGCGTCCGCGACACGAAAAGAACAACGGCCACGCCCCAAAAAAACGTGGCCGCGAAAACATGAATCCCGGGCCATCCGCTTTTTCACGCGGAACAGTCGCGGCCCGGCGCAACCATGCGTTCCGGGTAATGCCCACGACCATGGCCGGCTATCTGGAAGTTTGGATGTAGGCGTCCACCATGCGCCGGACCGTGCCATCCCGGTGCATGCGCAGGATAATGCGGTTGAATTCGGCGAGACGGCCAGCGTGGGGCGAGGATTTGCGGACCAGCAGATGGAACGGCATGGAATCAAGTGTCACCCCGGTTTCAACAACCGTCCGTTCCGCCCCCACCGCCCGGATATCCGCCCAGGCCGCTCCGGGCCACTCGATAACGATGTCGCCACGCTTGTGGTCGAGCATGCGCCAGACGTTGGACAGATGGGGCGTGGTGAACGTCGTCACGCCACGGGCGGCAATGTTCTTTTCGTTCCACCCATTGCCGACATAGGTGATGACCGAAAGGCCGGCCATGCGGATATCCTCGATGGTCCGGATGCCATCGATGAACCGCCGCCGGGGATGGTCGGCGCGGGTAAAAATCTTGAGTTCCTTGCGATAAAACGGATCGTCGTGGGTGACGGTGTACAGAAGGCGCTCCTCGGTGGGCGCCGTGACCATGGCGTCGGCCTCGCCGCTTTGGACATTGGCCTGGCAACGCCCCCAGGGAAAGGCCTTCCAGACGGTCGCGATCTCCATTTCATCCAGGGCCGTGGTCACGATCTCATAAAAAAAGCCAGACATCCCGCCATCCGCCTCGCGGACAAAAAAGGGCCAGAACTCCGGATAATCGATGCGCATGACAGGTCGCGCCGCGCGCGCCGGCGGCGAAAACACCACGACCATCGCGAACACGATTCCAACCAAGGCCATGACCACGCGGCCGGATGAACACAAAAATTGACGCATGCCGTTTCCTACCAGACTCACCAAAAAGGGTCAAAGCCGGACCTCGAAACAGGGACTGCCTGTCCGACACAACGCCGCCCCGCGCCAAGGACGGAGGCACGAACGGACGGCCATTCTGATCCCGGGAAACGCCGGGATGCCACCTCGCTGTTTCCCGAATAAACGGCCCTCAGGAACGCTTTCGGGGAAGAAATGTCGAGCGCAGAAAGCGGGGATGAAAGAAAAAGAAGGGATTGGCGACAATGGCGTCGGGCAGGATGTGATACCACCGGTACCCCAGATCCCGAAACACGCCCCGTGCCTGGGGCCGACAGCCGGTTTCGGAGGCGGCCAGCAAGGCCGCGTCACGCTGGCAACGGGATGCCGCCAGGAGACGAAAAACGCGGGGAGAAAACCCGTGGCGGGCCAGCATGCGGCGCACGCGTTTGAACTCGCGGTAGCGGGACAGGGCGTCGGCCTGACACAGGATCACGCCCCAGGCAAACAGCACGGCCAGAATCGTCCAAAGCCAGCCGCTCCAATCGGCGTCGGGCCGGGACAAAACCACGCGGGCCTCTCCCCAGGACGCAAGCGCCAGACCGGACGCCTTGATGGTTGTCAGATGGGGAAAAGGCGCGGCCAAAAAATAGCGGATCAACTCGTGTGGCAACAGGCGAAGCATGGGGACCAAAAGTGACGACTTGCGCTCGTGCCGTCAAGCGCGGCGCCGTCCAGGACTGGCCAGGAGGGACGATCAGCCATGCCGCGCTGGGTGGAACCACGATCCACCCGGACGCGGCATGAGGCACGAAGGACATAACAGCCTTCTCCCACGGCCAATCGACGAGGGGTTTGGCCTCGCGGCCTGTTTTCCCGGCAATCTACAGCGCGATGCCAACCTGATAAATACCCATGGACACCACGTAGGCCAGGGCCGTGTTGAAGCCCACGGAGAACGCGGCCCAGCGCCACCCGATTTCCCGGCCGATGACGGCCACGGTCACGAAGCACGGCGCATAGAGCAGGACAAAGGCGATAAGGCTGACCGCCGTCCACATGTTCCAGGCCGGGTCCGCGACCAGCCGGGCCGACAGGCCGCCGCTGTCCTCGGGATCGACCTCGCCCAGGGAATAGGCCGTGCCCAGGGTGGACACGATGACTTCCTTGGCCGCGAACCCGCCCAGCAGGGCGATATTCGTCCGCCAATCGAACCCCAGCGGCGCGGACACGGGCTCCAGGGCCGTGCCGACGCGCCCGGCCACGGACACGCGCAGGGCGTCCTGGACCTCGGCATTGTCGATGGCGGCCAGGGCGTCCACCCTGGCGGCGTCATTGTCCCAGGATGGGGCCTGGATGGCGGCGCGCTGGGCCTCGAACATGGCGGTCCGCTCCGCCGACGGCCCGGGAAAGGTCATGGCCGCCCAAAGCAGGATGGAAATGGCCAGGATGACGGTGCCAGCCTTTTTGACGTACTGCCAGACCCGCTCCCAGGTGTGCAGGCACAACCCGCGCAAGGTGGGCAGGCGATACGGTGGTAATTCCATGACAAAGGGCGTGGCCTCGCCCCGGATCAGGGTCGAGCGCAGGACGCGGGCCGCGAGCAGGGCCGCGACCCAGCCGGCGGCGGTGATCCAAAACAAGGCGGCGGCGCCGGAACCCGGAAAAAAGGCCGCAGCCAAAAGAAGAAAAACCGGAACCTTGGCGCCGCAGCTCAAGAATGGCGCGGTCAGGACCGTGGCGATTTTTTCCCTGGGACTGCGCAGGGTGCGCGCGGCCATGACGCCGGGCACGGCGCAACCGCCGGGAATGCCGCCGGAAATGATGAACGGCATGACCGAACAACCGTGCAGGCCGAACATGCGAAAAACCCGGTCGAGCATGTAGGCCATGCGGGCCATGTAGCCCGAGTCCTCCAGAAAGGAGAGGAAGAAAAACATAACCATGATCAGCGGCGTGAAGCCGAGCACTCCGCCGACGCCGTCGATGACGCCCGAAACAACCAGGGACGCGACCAACCCCTCGGGCAAAAGATTCGTGGCCGTGTCGCCCAGCCAGCCAAAAAAGCTTTCCAGCAATCCCATGGGATACTCGCCCAGGGAAAAGGTCAGCATGAACATCGCGTAGATGATGGCGAACATCAGCACCGGACCGGCCAGACGGTGGGTCAGGACCGCGTCGAGCTTGTCCGTGAAATCGCGCCGGGTCTGGGTGTCCGGCCGGGTGACGATACCGTCCTTGAGGAGGGCCGTGATGTATCCGTAACGATAATCGGCGATGAGAGCCTCGGGGTCGGCGTTCAGGGTTTTACGACAGTGCGCGGCCAGGGAATGTGTCGCGCCCAGCAGCCGCTCGTGGGTCTCGGGCTCGGCCGCGCCCTGGAGAAGAATCGCCGGATCGTTCTCCAGATACTTCAGGGCCAGCCACCGCGCCGGATACCGGTTTTCCAGAAAGCAGGCGGCTTCGATGATGTCCTGCATTTTCTCCAGGGTTTCATCGAGATCGCGGCCGTAGGAAATATGCAACGGGGCCCGTTTTTTCGGACCGTGAACGAGCCTCGCCGCTTCGCCCAACAACGTGTCGCATCCCTCGCCGGTGCGGGCCACCAATTCAAGAATGGGCGTGTCGAGCATGGCCGCGAGCCGGGCCGTGTCGATGCCAACCCCCTTGCGCCGGACCTCGTCCATCATGTTCAAGGCGATGATCAGGGGCGTTCCCAATTCCAGAATCTGGGTCACCAGGTACAGGGACCGTTCGAGATTGGTGGCATCGAGCACGGCCACCACCGCGTCCGGCCGCTTGTTCACCAGGAAATCACGGGCCACCAGCTCGTCCTGGCTGTACGCGGTCAGGGAGTACGTGCCCGGAAGATCGACCACATTGATGTCCAGGCCACCCAATGCCAACCGTCCCTCGCGCTTTTCCACGGTGATGCCGGGATAGTTGCCCACATGCTGACGGGCCCCGGTCAGGGCGTTGAACAGGGTTGTCTTGCCGGAATTGGGATTGCCCATGAGGGCCAGGGTCGCGTTCATCACGGCCGGTCCTCCAGCGGATCCACGCCAACGACAATGAAATCGGCTTCATTGCTGCGCAGGGTCAGGGTGAAATCGCGCAGGCGCAGGGCCACCGGGTCCTTCAAGGGAGCGCGCCCAATCACGGTCACCGGTGTTCCGGGCACAAGGCCCATGTCGCGGATGCGCCGCCCCAATTCACCCGTGGCGTTGACCGCCGCGATGACGCCGGTTTGATCCACCTGCATGGCTCGAAGTGAAAGCGTTGTGGTCATTGTAACTCCTAATAGAAAATCCCAGGGTTTGAATGGCCAAATTTTCCAAGATGGCTCTTTTGAAGTAAAAACTGACGCCATAAAACTAGATATCTCTAACTTTTATGACCGTTCCCAACAGCCCGCCAGGTCCTTGTCGGTGCGCACCGACATCTCCCAGGCGATAAGCAGCAACCCTTCAACGTCGGGACATCGAAGAACGCCCAAAAACTTAGACGCGGCTAATACTTAGCCGTACCCATCTTGGCAAGCTGTTTTTTTCACTCCACCGCCACCACCGCCTTCCAATCCCCGTCCCGAACGCTCCCAAAAAACAATCCAGGGCGGCGAGAACAACCCACCTCTCCCGCCACCAGCTCCATGGCCCTGGTTGTGGCACGCCCCGCCAGGCCCCGGCCAAGCCAGCCAGCAGGACGGGCATCCGGGCCCGGACAAAAAATGCCCCCGCAGCGCGGACTTCACGCTGAACCCAGTGCCGCGTTTCGTGGCGGGCCGGACACAACGGGCCGAGACACGAGGCCACGCCGCCAGGCGGCATCAGAACTTCACGGTCAGGCCAGCGTACACGGTTGCCGGTTCGATCTGCTCCACGTCCTCGCGTTTGAGGTGCGTGCCGAAAATGTTTTCGGC
>RZYB01000130.1 GCA_009930495.1 Deltaproteobacteria bacterium | reverse complement strand
TGTGCGCGAGGCTGGCCGCAAGCCGTGGATCATCCATGGCCATACCTGGGCCCAGGGCGTGCGCCTGGAACAGGTTGGCGAGCTGGACGAGCCCTTTCTACCTCGTGCCAAATGGGCAGCCATCAAGGACGCCGACAAACGCCTCGAAGCCGGGCGTCAGCTGTTTGTTTTCCAGTGCCTGTCCTGCCACAGCGTGGGCGGTCCCATGAATGACATCCGCAAGGCCACGGCCAATGTTTCCACCGTGGGCATGGAGGCCTACCTGACCGGCCAGGGGCATGTCTTCACGCACATGCCGCCCTTTCTTGGTGATGCCAGGGAACGCCGCGCCCTGGCCGAGTATATTACCATTGCCATCAACAATCGCGAACCCGATGACCACAGCTTTGTTGACATCAAGCCCTTGCGCGAGACGCCCCTGCCTTTTGACCCGGATTCGGACGAGTATGTCCTGCTGGCCTGGAATACCTTGGGAATGAAATGCATTTCCGACGCTGACGGTTTTTTTTCGCTCTTGCCTCCGGGCAATGCCCTGGGCGCCGTCCTGATCCGGCGCGGTGAATTTCCGGAGCAGATCGATGGCGAGCCCGTGGTCATCAGTTACGAGGCACCGGCGGACTTTCAGAATCCATCGAGACATGTCGATTTTTGGAAACATGCCCCATCCTTGGTGGGTAAGGATTTGCCGCTGAACGTTTCAACCACGGGTCGGGGCATGAACGGTGACATGACCTACAACGCCCAGTCCAAAATCTTCGAGGCGGTGGGCATTCCCGTGGTTCCCTATTCCGACGACGGTGGCATGAATCCCTATCCCGTGTTCACGGTTGTGGCCAAGGACAAGACTTCCGGCGAGGTGCTGGCGCGAACCAAGGTCGTGGCGCCTGTCGGGGCGGAGATGGGTTGCAAGAGTTGCCATGGCGGTCAGTGGCGCAAGGGCGTGGCCGGTATTTCCGCGGCCACGGCCCAGGGCGTGCTCGATGTTCATGACAAACGCTCCGGCACCACGCTCGCGGCCCAGGCCAAGGCCGGAAAGCCCGTGCTGTGCCAAAGCTGTCATCCCGACCCCCTGCTCAACGCCAAGGGAGATCCCGCGTTATTGAACCTGCCGGCGGCGATGCATGGATTTCACGCTCAGTACCTCAAGGGGCAAGGCGCCGAGGTCTGCGCGCGCTGCCATCCCGACAGCCCCACCGGCGCCACCCGCTGTCTGCGCGACAATCACGCCGCCGTGGGGTTGGGGTGCCAGGATTGTCACGGATACCTCGAGGACCACGCCTTGTCCTTGCTCAAGGCGGAAGCGGACGCTGGCAAGGACCGGGCCAAGCCCTACATGGCCGGGATCGCCGCCAGGCTCGTTGACGATAACGAAGGCATAACCCCCCGCGTCCCGTGGATTCAGGAGCCCGAGTGCATGACCTGCCACGAGGATGGCGCTCCGGATCCGGCCACGGCCTCGGCGTTCAATGCCTGGACCAAGGGGCCGGCCGATTTGTACCGCAACCGCAAGGATGCCATGGAAGCCGTGCCCTGTATTGCCTGTCATGGGGCGCCTCATGCCACCTATCCGGCCACCAATGCCTATGGAGCGGAGCGGGATAGTCTGCAGCCCTTGCAATACATGGGTTTTGCGGCCCCCATTGGCGCCAAGGAGACGTGTGCCGCGTGCCATGTGGAAACCCCGGCCGGAGACGCGCATCATTGATCGACGGACAAGGACGAGTCAGGCGGCGCGGGGACTGTGTCTTCGCGCCGCCTGTTTTTTCGAGGCAGGGCCACCGGAGGTTGTTGGCTGGTCTCGCGTTGGCGACTGCGGCCACCAAACGCGGTCTGGCACTCCGCGCTTGGTGGGTTGGATGTGGGGTGAGAGTCTACAGCCCTTTGCGTTCGAACCAGCGGAACAGGGCCAGGAAAGCGATGATGAAAACGGGAATGATGACCCAGGCAGAGACGCCCAGGGCCTCGGGCAGGCCGATTTTTCCGTAATCAGCCCAGGACAGGACCGTTGCCTTGAAAAAAGGATAGAGTTCCGCGTAGATGGCCGCGCCGGCGAGCATGCCCGCGATGGCGAAGACGGCGTGCCAGCGGCCTTCGCCCAGGGCACCGACGGACGTCCCCGGACAGAATCCCATGACCGCCCAACCAGCGCCGAACAGCGCGCCGCCGACCAGTACCGCGCCGACGTTCATGGCCTTGTGGCTTAGGGTGATGATTCCCGCGCCGGACATGACGGCCACGCCGACCATGCCGACGATGATCGCCGAAAGCATGAATTTAAGGATGGTCATGTCTTTGAGGAGCATGGCGTTGACCTGTTTTTCAAAACGCAGCACCCGGCCCTTTTGCAGCAAGAAGCCAAACGCGATACCCGTGATCAGTCCGAGCAGTTGGGCGGTGTTCATTTGCTCCTCCTTGGGTAAATCAGGGCCGCGACCAGAATGCCGACGCCAAAAAACATGGCCACCGCGGCCAGACCGCTGACGGACAGCTGCATCATGCCGCTCAATCCGTGTCCGCTCGGACAGCCGCTGGCCATGCGCGCTCCGATCATGGCCACGATCCCGCCCAGAAACGCGCCGACCGCGCGCGTCGTCACGGATGATCCAAAGCGTTCCCGCCAGACTGGCGGCACGCTCTCCAGCTTGAAGCTTTTGTCCGTGACCGAGGAGAGCAGCGAGCCGATGAAAATACCGAGCACGAGCATGAATTGCCAATCCACGCGGACTTTTGTCTTGATGAAGTAGTCATTGGTCGCGACGTGTTCCGGAGCCACGGCCTCTTCCACGATTCCCGTGGCGCGCACGAAGGTTGTCGAGGCGCCCAGATAGCTTGATTTGCCGAGAAAGGTCGTGGTGGCGTAGACCGAGACCAGGGCCAACACGCCCACCAGGGCGCCGGCGAGATACGGGCTCCAGCCACCGTCGGGTGTTTTCCATGTCATGTCGTATCCTCCTTGTGTTCTGGTTTTCTACACGAAACATCCTGAATTGTGTAGGGTTGTGGGCAAGAATGTAAAGAGGCCCGGTGATGTTGGGCCGATCGTCTTGACGGGTCCTTGCTTGCGGCCAGAAAGGGGCCCGCGTAGAAGAACGGAAAGTTGAGACAGGGAGACGACAATGCGGACAAAAGACGTGACCGGCATGGTCATGGAGTTGGGAGAGGTTCTGCGGCGGGCCGGGATGCGCCTGGCCACGGCCGAATCGTGCACGGGAGGGTTGGTGGCCAGCACCTTGACCAATGTCGCGGGCAGTTCGGAGTGGTTCGAGGGCGCGGTGGTGGCCTATGACAACCGGGTCAAGATGAAGCTTTTGGGCGTGCCCGAGGAGGTCTTGATCCGCCATGGCGCGGTCAGCTCCGAATGCGTCGAGGCCATGGCGCGGGGTATTGCCGCGTTGATGGATGTCCAGGTCGGGCTCGCCATATCCGGAATTGCCGGGCCGGGTGGCGGCAGCGTCGAAAAGCCCGTGGGCACGGTTTGGATTGCCTGGACCGTGTCGGGGCGGGTTTGGAGCCGCAAGCATCTTTTTTCCGGAGATCGTTTGAATATCAAGGGGCAAAGCATGGCCGCGGCTCTGGATGGATTGCTCGCGACCATCAAAAACGGCGCGTTCTGACGAACGCGCCGCAAAAAAACAGGAGTGGCTCTGGCCGGGATCAGTTCAGGTAGTCGCCACGGTTGAATTTGTATTCTTCCGTGGTGGTCAGGATGTCCAATTCTTCAACCATGCTGTGCAATTCCTGCCTTGAGGCGGGATTGGTGGCGAGATCGTTTTTGACCTCCTGGATGTCTTGCCGGATGTCGGTCAGGAGGTGGTAGCCCTCGCGCAGGCTTCCTCCCTCCGCGCCAAGTGTCTGGGAATAATTTTCCCATTTGGAAAGCAGGGTATCCATTTTTTCCATGACCGTCTGCTCTGTGGGTTGTTGCAGCATCGAGGCGTGCAAGATTTGGTCAAGGCCTGCCATCGGCACGACCGGCGTTGCGCCCGATGCTGCCTGAACGGGAGTTTCCGTGTTCATTTCCTGGGTCAGAGCCTGCGCGAATCCGTCGCCGGAAGTGGATCGGGCTGTGTTTTTTTGCTGGAGCTGCAGGGCAGCGATTTGTTCCGGAGTGATTTTCATGGCCATCTCCTTCCTTTTTGCCTCTGTCTGAAGCAAGGACTCTGCCAAGGAAATAATGGTTTAAATTTATGGATGTTATTAATTTTTGCTGGGCGTGGGCGGCAAGGTTTGCCGAGATAGCAGCCCGTGAGCGACACAAGCGGCATACCAACGGGCGTACTCCCCGGTCAATGCGTTCCGGGAGGCGGGCATGAGCGCGCCATGGGAAGAGGCGGCCCTGGCCTTGCGTCGCGGCGAGCTGGTCATCTACCCGACCGAGACTTTTTACGCCCTGGGCTGTCTGGCGACGTTGCCCAAGGCCGTGGAGCGCGTGTTTTATCTCAAGGATCGTCCTCTGGACAAGCCCTTGCCCCTTATTCTCGCCGACTGGGACATGGTGGCGCGTTTCACCCGCCTCGATCAGGCCGCCTTGGCCTTGGCCCAAGTTTTTTGGCCGGGCCCGCTGTCGATCGTGACGCCGGTGGTGGCGGCGGTTTGTTCCCTGGCCAAGGACGGATTTGGACGTTCGGCCGTGCGCATGACCCCGCATCCCCTGGCCCGGGCTCTTTGTCGTGCCGCCGGTGCGCCCTTGGTTTCCTCCAGCGCCAACAAAAGCGGGCAGGCCGCGGTGGCCGATCCCCATGTGTTGGATGTGGAACTCGCCCAGAGCGTTTTGGTGCTCGACGCTAGGCCTTGGCCCGAAGGCAGGGCGCCGTCCACGCTGGTCGAGCTCGTGGACGCGGACACGGTGCGGATTCTACGGCCGGGCGCGTTGTCAAGGGAGGATTTTGCCAGACACGGATACGTGGTCGCGATGTAGGAGTACAAAAAATTTGTTGGCTCTTGACGGCCTGTCAATGAATGAGGAGGACGTGGTTTAAAAATTTGTATTGGATTTGAACCAGGTGCTGGGAGATGATAATTTTTTTTGCCTTTGATTTAATGTAGTTATTGTCTTTTTGTATTGGCCGGAGTGGCTTGTTTGGATTTGGCCCGCCCTTTGCTTATTAGAAAACAACTTCCTCTTTTTGCCAAAGTCGGCCCCCGTATCGGGTGATACGGGGGCCGATTTTGCTTTGGCATCGGCCCAATTTTTCCCTCCTTGACCTTGGCGTATCCACCGTTTGCCGCGAAGTGCCCGGATTCCGGCCACGCGTTGGACTCATGCGCCGTGTCGGGCTGGTTCAATATTTTTGACCACGCGTTCATGGGTGTGACTTTTTGTGTTTGGGGCTTCAAGTCTTGGAAGGATGGTGCTATCCGTGCGATCAAGATTCACAAGCCTTTCGCCAAGAGAAGGAGTTTTTGTCGTGCATTCCTTGACCCTGCCTTGTCCGCATTGTGGTGGCGCCGTGCCCGTGCGGAATCCATTCCCAACCGTGGATATTCTTGTGTACCGGCCCGGTCTGGGCGTTTTGCTTATCGAACGGCGTAATCCACCTCATGGATGGGCCTTGCCAGGAGGCTTCATCGATTACGGGGAAAGCGCGGAACAGGCCGCCGTGCGCGAGGCTCGCGAGGAAACGGGCCTGGAGGTACGCTTGACGGGCTTGCTTGGCGTGTATTCCGACCCGCGCCGGGACCCCCGCTTCCACACCTTGAGCGTGGTTTTCATGGCCGAAGCCGCCCCCCTGGCATCACCTCTGGCCGGTGACGACGCTCGGTTGGCCCGCTTTTTCCCGCTGGACGGGCTGCCCGAAATGGCGTTTGATCATCGCAAAATCCTTGATGATTATGTCAAACTTACGGGAAGGAGCGTATGATCAACCCACCCCACGACATCGTTTTTCTGACCTCGGAAATGTACCCTTTTTCCAAGTCCGGGGGGCTGGCCGATGTCATGGGCATCCTGCCGCTCACGCTGTCGCGAATGGGCGCGCGCGTGGCCGTGATCACCCCTTTTTACGGTCGCCTGTCCACGGGCCATTATCCCGTGCGTCTGGCGTACGAAAATTGTCCGGTGGGGTATCCCTGGCCGGACTCCACTGCGGATATCTATCGGGCCGATTATCACGGCCTGCCGGTGTATTTTATTGAGCGGGGGGAATACTTCGACCGCCGCCATTACTATTGCACGCACAAGGGTGACTATTTCGACAACGGCGAACGGTTCATCTTTTTTTGTCGCGCGGCCCTTTGCGCCATCCGCTATCTGCACATGGGCACGCGCATTGTGCATGCCCAGGACTGGCACGCCGGGCTGGCCATGGCATATCTGGCTTTTTGGCGTCGGACCGATCCGTTTTGGGCCGGGATGCGCACGGTCATGTCCATTCACAACCTCGCCTACCAGGGGCGGTTCTCCTACCGCATTTTCGAACAGTCGGGATTGCCCTTGGACGCCTGGAACATGGAAGGCGTGGAGTTCCACAGCAGTTTCAATTTTCTGAAAGCCGGTATCGCCTATGCCGACAAAATCACCACGGTCAGCCCGAGTTATGCCCAGGAAATCATGACCGCGGATTTTGGGTGCGGCCTGGAGGGCATTTTGAGCCGTCGCGCCGCGGATCTGGTCGGAATTTTGAATGGCGCGGATTATTCCATCTGGAGCCCGGAGCATGATCCCGTGCTCGAAAGCACCTATTCCAAGGATGATCCGGACGGAAAGGCCCAGTGCAAGAGGTATTTGCTCAAGACGCTCAAACTCGACCCCAAGCTCGAGCATCGTCCCGTGCTTGGTTTTATTGGTCGTTTTCGGGGACAGAAGGGCATCGACCTGATTCTCGACATCATTCCGGAACTGATGAAACTCGATGTCGGCCTGGTCGCGCTGGGCGAGGGAAGACCCGAATTCGAGGACCGCTTCGTGCGCATCATGGAAGATTACCCTGGCCGGGTCGTGGGCGTCATCGGCTACACCGAGGAAATGTCCCATCTCATCCAGGCCGGGGCGGATATTTTTCTCATGCCCTCGCGCTACGAACCCTGCGGCCTGACACAAATGTACAGCCTCAGTTATGGTACGCCGCCAGTGGCTACCGCCGTGGGTGGGTTGCTGGACACGATCACTCCCTATCCCGCCCCTGGTGCCAATGGGTTTATTTTTCCCGAGGCCACGCCCGAGGCCCTGCTGGAGACCGTGCGGCAGGCGGTCGAAGCGTGGCGGAACACGTCGGTTTGGAAGGATATCCAGCGTAACGCCATGGCCGCGAATTTTTCGTGGGAAACCTCGGCCAAGCAGTACATAGAGGTTTACACGTCATTGCGCGGCGATCTTGCTCTTTGACGGAGGTCTCGATGAGCATCGAAAAAAAATATATGAAATCCAAAAAAATGTGCAAGGTTACATTCCGTCTGTCCAAATCCGAAACAGGTGGCGCCCGGACGGTTTTTCTGGTGGGCGAATTCAACGACTGGGCCATTCGCGCCACGCCCATGAAAAAACTCAAGGACGGCTCCTTCAAAGTTGTTCTCGATTTGCCCGTGGGCCAGGAATACCAGTTTCGCTATCTTTTGGACGATGACCGATGGGAGAATGACTGGAGCGCGGACGGCTATGTTTATAGCGCCTACGGCAACTGCGAAAATTCCGTGAT
>RZYB01000129.1 GCA_009930495.1 Deltaproteobacteria bacterium | reverse complement strand
ACGAAAGCCCCAACGTCATGGCCGTCGGCGACGACGCCCAGTCCATCTACGCCTTTCGCGGGGCCAACGTTCGCAACATCCTCGATTTCCCGAAAAATTTTCCCGGCACCACGATAATCAAACTGGAGCAGAACTACCGTTCCACCCAGCCCATTCTGGAGCTGACCAACGCCATTCTGGACGGATTCCGCGACAAATTCACGAAACACCTCTTTTCCGAAAAAGCCGACACCAGCCTGCCCGAGCACATCCTGCCCTTTTCGGATCGCAGCCAGGCCCGGCTGGTCACGGCCAAAATCGTGGAGCTGGCCAGGACCTACCCCCTGAACGAAATCGCCGTCCTCTTTCGGGCCGGGTTTCAGTCCTACCATGTGGAAGTGGAGCTGAACAAAATCGGGCTGGCCTTCCGCAAGTACGGCGGCATCAAATTTTCCGAGGCCGCGCACGTCAAGGACGTTTTGGCCTGCCTGCGCATCAGCCAGAACTCCTCGGACCTGCCGGCCTGGCAGCGCATCCTGTCCAACGTGCCCGGCATTGGTCCCAAAAGCGCGCAAAAAATCCACCACGCGGTCATGATCAACGACGCGCCCTTCCTGACCGCCCAACGCGCCAAGAGCCCCAAGCTCGACAATCTGCTGCGCGTCCTGGACACCCTGCGCACCCAGGCCATGAGCCCGGCCACGGCCCTGACCTTTGTGCTGGACTACTACCAGCCCGTGCTGGAGGAAAAATTCCCGGACGATTATCCCCGCCGCGAGGCCGGCCTGCAGGAGCTGACCCAGATCGCCCTGGGCTACGAGGACATCCCCGCCTTTCTGGGCGACCTGAGCCTGGACAGCCCCGACGCCGCCGAGGACCACGGCCAGGCGGTGACCCTGTCCACGGTCCACTCGGCCAAGGGCCTGGAATGGGACGCCGTGCTCGTCATCGATCTGGTCGAGGACCGTTTTCCGTCCCGCCACGCATTAAACGACAACGACGATTTCGAGGAAGAACGTCGGCTTTTGTACGTGGCCTGCACCCGGGCCAGGGAGCATTTGAGCCTCTTCTCGCCCGAAAGCCTGTACAGCCGGGAGCTGGCGGCCAGCAATCCAGCCCGGATGAGCCCTTTTCTGGAGGACATCCCGGCCCACCTCATGCACCGCTACCGCGAGCAGTACACCGGCGGACTGGGTCTGCAGGCCGCGCCCAAGCCCAAGGTTCCGGACATGACGGTGCCGGCCGCGCCCGTTTCCGACGAATACTCCCAGGCCACGCCCAGCCAATCCCCGGCGCACACCCCGGTTCAGGGAACCTACTGCCGGCACAAGATTTTCGGCCGGGGCAAGATCGTGTCCCGCGTCGAGCCCAACAAATACAAAATCAACTTTCCCGGTTTCGGCCTGAAGCTGATCATCGAGGATTACGTGGAATTGGAATAGCCGCGACCATGGGGGCGGTTCGCGAACCGCCCCTCCCCGCTCCACGCCTTCAATCAACATCCTGTCGCATGGACAGAGGCATACAAGGCGTCACCCTCGGCGTCCTGGCCCAGACGGGCGAAGATGGCGTTCAGGGCCAGGCATTCCGTGGCGAAAATGTTGTCCTCTCCGATCAGATCATACAGACCGGTACCGCGCATCACCTCCAAAACCTGCCTCTTGAGCCCGGAAAAAACCACATCCATCCCTGTTTCCCGTAATTGCAGCACCAGATGCTGCAGCATTTCCTCGCCCGTGGCGTCCATGAAGTTGATGGCGTCACCAACAACCAGCAAGACACGCGTGTTCCGATGTTCGGCCACGGCCTTGAGCACCGCGTCCTCGAAATGCGCGGCGTCGGCGAAATACAACGAGCCGTCAAAACGCAACACCGTGATCAGGGCCGACGTCGTCAGGCCCGGATGCACGCGCACGTCGCGCAGGGTCCCGTCCGGATAGCGCCCCAGAATGGCCACGCGCGGCGACATGGTCCGGTGCAGATAAAAGCCCATGGCCAGGGCCACGCCAGCCATGATGCCCCGGTCCAGATGCGGCGCGGCCAACAGGGTGACGACAAAGGTGACCACGGCCACGAGGCCGTCGGTCCGGCTGGCCTTCCAGGTGTGCGCGAAGGCCTGGGGCGTGATCAGGCCGGTCACGGCCAGAAGGATGATCATGGCCAGGACGGACTTGGGCAAGTGATAGAGCAGGGGCGTGAAAAAAAGCAGGGTCGCGGCCACGAAAATTCCGTTACAAACCATGGCCAGGCCGGTCCTGGCTCCGGCCTGAAGATTGATGGCCGAGCCGGTGAAGGAACCGCAGGCCGGGTAGGCCTGAAAAAACGCGCCGCCGATATTGGCCAGACCCTGACCGATGAGTTCCTGGTTGGGGTCGATGTGCTGTCGGGCCTTGCTGGCCATGGCCTTGGCCATGGAGATGGACTCCATGAATCCGACCAGGGCGATGATCAGGGCCGAGGCCAAGAGTTGCAGGGCCGCGTCCAAATCCAGGGTGGGCACGGTGAACGACGGCAGGCCGGCCGGTACCGCGCCGACCACGTCCCCGCCGCCGACCAGATGCAGTACCCCGGCCTCGATGCGTTTGATATGCCAGGCCCGGCCATCGCCGGACAAACCCGCCGGCGTGGCGCCGACCTCGTGCAAGTCTCCACCGCCTTCGTGTTCGATCCGCGTGAAGCGCAGCGTCCGCACCGCCCGTAACAATTCCTTGCGTTCCATTTCCAGGGCTTTCTTATCAATATCGAGCAGCTCCAGGGCGTGGCGCAACTCGACGGCGGCCCGCTCATTTCCGGCCTTGGACTCCTCGCGGACGCGGACCGCCAACTCCGCGCCCTCGGCGGCCAGGGTTCCGAGGCGCTCCAGCCGGTCCGCGTAGGCCTCCACCACTGCCCGGGCCTGGAGCGTGGCGATGTCCCCGATCCTGGCCTGGGTTTTTTGATCGTACCCGATCCAGGCACTCAGGGCCGTGGTCAGGGCCACGGCCACGAGCACGCCAGCCTTGGATAGGGCCGGAATCCGCTTCAATCCGAGCATCAGTCCCAGACCCAGCAGCCCCATGGCCAGGGTCGGCACATGGGTCTGGGGCAGATGTCCGAGCATCTCCCAGACATCTTTCAGAAAAAACTCGCCACTGCCCTTGGGAACGCCCAAAAGCATGTCCAGCTGGGACAGACCGATGATGATAGCCGCCGCGTTCATGAATCCAAGAATAACCGGATGGGAGACGAAATTGACGATGGTTCCGAGTTTGACCACGCCCAGCAGGAGCTGGATAAGTCCCACCAACAGGGTCAGCAACAGGGCCAGACCAATGTATTGCGGCGTGTTGGACACGGCCAGGGGCGCGACCGCGGCGGCGGTCATCAGGGAAATGATGGCCACCGGACCCGTGGCCAGCTGCCGCGACGAACCCCACAAGGCCCCGACAATGGCCGGCACGAAGGCCGTGTACAGACCAAAATACAGGGGCAACCCCGAAAGCTGGGCATAGGCCATGGCCTTGGGCACCAGAATCAGGGCCCCGGTGACGCCGGCCATGAGGTCGGCGCGCAGAACCAGGGAGGAAACCGGAAACCAGGTCAAAAACGGAAAAAAACGCCGCACTCTGTCGGTCATGGTGTAATCCTGCCTGCAAGATGATCCGCGAAAGAACATGGCCCAACCATCCGGCGTCACCCGGGTGGCCGATCAGGCCGTGACGACCAGCACCGCGCAATGCGCCCAGCCGCAAACTTCCTTGGTTATCCGTCCCGTGAACATCCGGGGCAGCGGACCGCCGCCGACCCCGCCGATCATGATCGTGTCCACGCCCCGTTCCTCGGCGGCGCGCACGACGACATTGGACGGATGCCCGACCTCGGCCACGGCCTCGAAGGCCAGGCGCGGCCATTTCGTCCGCCCCCGGGCACAGATGTCCTCGACCATGCGCCGCGCGCCCTCCAGACCCGTCCGACGCTTGGTCACGGCCACGAAGGTCAGCCTCTCCAGGGTCTGGCAACACTCGCCCAGACTGAGCGCCTCCTCCACGGCCAAACGGCTGCTGGCCGAATCCTCGACCGCCACGAGGACATGGGTTCCCGTGCGCAGACTGTCCTTGGGCAGCACCATGACCATGGGAAAACCCAGCCCGATGACCTTGGATGTCATGCTCCCGACCATCAGGTACAATCGGCCCGAGCGCCCGTGCCGGCCCATGAGGACGACATCCGCCCCGCGCATCCGGGCCTGTTCGACAATGGCGTGCTCGGGAACCGATGACCCGACCACCACGGTCTCGCACTCCACCCCGCAGTCGCGGGCCATGGCGCGAATCCGCTCCAGATGGGGCGCGACCTTGGCCTGCCGGCGCATGACCGCCGCGTTGGCGGACTTGATGGATTCGGCCTCGATCCTGACCACGTGCAGGGCCACGATCCTGGCCCCACAGGCCTGGCCGAAATAAATGGCCTCCTGCACCGCCCCGTCGCTGAAATGGGAACCATCGGTGGCCAAAAGCAGGGTCTTGGCCTCGCCCAAAAGGCTGGTGGAAAATCCGTCCATGCGCGCGCTCCGTGATCGAGGGTTGGGGGAGCATAAGGGATAACACTTGAAGCGGGGGCACGACAAGGCGGGGAACGTGTTTCGAGACCATCCTCCCGACGCGGCGGAAAGGGCACCGAAACCGCGCCGCCGTTATCCATCCTGGTGGTACCGGTTCAGAAACCTCGGGTAGATACCCATACCCGATCTCTCCCCGCGTCCTCCCCTTTCACGATCCGATTTTTTCCGTAGGATGCTCGAAGCTCAAGAAACGGGCCAACGCGCCGGGAGCACGGCCCGTGGACCTCAACCAAGGAGACTTAATGGCAAAAATATACGTCAAGGGTTTGTACAAAATCTTTGGGCCCAATCCCACCAAGGCCATGGACATGCTGGCCAAGGGCAGGAGCAAGGAGGAAATCATGGCCTCCATCCGCCACGGCGTCGGCGTCAACAATGCCAGCTTCGACGTGCGCGAAGGCGAAATCGTGGTCATCATGGGCCTGTCCGGGAGTGGAAAGTCGACGCTGGTCCGCTGCCTCAACCGCCTGATCACGCCCACGGCCGGATCGATCCTGGTTGACGATCAGGATGTGATGGCCATGGACGACGCGGCCCTGCGTCAGCTGCGCCAACGCAAAATGGGCATGGTTTTTCAAAATTTCGCCCTCTTCCCCCATCGCACTGTTCTGGAAAACGCGGCCATGGGTCTGGAAATACAGGGCATGCCCAAGGCCGAGCGTTTGCAAAAGGCCGAGGAGGCCCTGGCCCTGGTCGGACTCGACGCCTGGGCCGCCTCCTATCCCCGCGAACTGTCCGGAGGCATGCAGCAGCGTGTCGGCTTGGCCCGGGCCCTGGCCCTGTCCCCGGACATCCTGCTCATGGACGAGGCCTTCAGCGCCCTGGACCCGCTCATCCGCCGCGACATGCAGGACGAGCTGATCAATCTTCAGGACAAGATGCACAAAACCATTGTCTTTATTTCCCATGACCTGGACGAAGCCCTGAAACTGGGCGACCGCATCATCCTGATGAAGGACGGGGCCATTGTCCAAATCGGCACGCCCGAGCAGATTCTGACCGCTCCGGCCACGGACTACGTGGCCCGGTTTGTCCAGGACGTGGACATCACCAAGGTCCTGACCGCCGAGTCGGTCATGAAACGCAGCGAGGCCGTTGCCCATCTGCGCACCGACGGCCCGCGCGCCGCCTTGCGCAAAATGCGCACCCACAACATCGCCCACCTCTTCGTGGTCGATCACAACAACCAATTGGTCGGCATTGTCTCGGCCGACGCGGCCGCCGCCCTGGCCGCCAGGGGGCGCGACCAGCTGGCCGAGGCCGTGTGCACGGACATCAAGACGGTGTCCCCGTCCACCCCGGCCCAGGACCTGTTCGCCATCATGGCCGACCTGCCCTATCCGCTGGCCGTGGCCGATGAAAACAACAGATTCAAGGGCGTCATCGTCCGTGGCACCCTGGTCGCGGCCCTGGCCGAACGGGGAGGCGCGGCATGAGCACCTTCAGAATTCCCGTGGGCGAAGGCATCGAGACCGGCATTGATTTTCTGGTCACGCACCTGTCCTTCATCACCAAGGCCAGCGCCGACGTGGTCGAAACCGTCCTCGGCGCCATGGAACAAGGCCTGCTGACCATTCCGATTCCCGGCTTCATCGCCCTGGCGATCCTGGGAATCTGGCTGACGACCAAGGACCGCAAACTCTGCCTGGGCAGCGCCCTGGGTCTGGCCCTGATCTGGAACATGGGCCTGTGGTCGGCCACGATCAGCACCATCGCCCTGGTCGTTGTCGCGACCTTGTGCGCCATCCTCATCGGCGTGCCCCTGGGCATCTGCGCGGCCATCAGCAGCGGCATGTACAAAACGGTCATGCCCGTGCTCGATGTCATGCAGACCATGCCGGCCTTTGTTTACCTCATTCCGGCCATTCCCTTTTTCGGCCTGGGCAAGACCGCGGCCATCTTCTCGACCGTGATCTTTTCCATGCCGCCGGCCATTCGTTTCACCTGCCTGGGCATCCGGCAAATTCCACCCGAGCTGGTCGAATGCTCCACGGCTTTCGGCGCGACGCGCATGCAACGTCTGTTCAAGCTGGATCTGCCCCTGGCCGCGCCGACCATCATGGCCGGCGTCAACCAGACCGTGATGCTGGCCCTGTCCATGGTCGTCATTGCCTCCATGATCGGCGCCAAGGGCCTGGGCGGCGAGGTCTGGAAAGCCATCCAGCGCCTGCAGATGGGGCGTGGGTTCGAGGCCGGCATCGCCATCGTCATCGTGGCCATGATCCTGGATCGGGTGCTCCAGAAACTGGGCACTCCCAAACAAAAAAAATAAGGAGAACTTCATGAAAAAACTGTTGATCGCGCTTTTGTGCCTGATGTTCGCGGCCCAGACGGCTTTTGCCGGCAAGGGCAAGGTCCGTCTGGCCTATGTGGAATGGGATTGCGCCACGGCCAGCACCATGACCGCCAAGGCCGCCCTGGAAGAAATGGGCTACGAGGTCGAGACCCTGCCCGTGGCCGCCGCGGCCATGTGGCAGGCCCTGGGCACGGGTGACGTGGACGCCATGGTCACGGCCTGGCTGCCGGTGACCCACGGCGATTACTATGCCAAGGTTCAGGACAAGGTCGAAAAGGTGTCCACGATCTCCGGCGGCGCCAAGCTGGGCTGGGCCGTTCCCGCTTACGTGACCATCGACTCCATCGAGGATCTCAACGCCAACGCCGACAAGTTCGATGGCAAGATCATCGGCATCGATCCGGGCGCGGGCCTGATGAAGCTGTCCGAGCAGGTCGTTTCGGACTACGGCCTGAAACTGGAATTGATGGAAGGCAGCGGCGCGACCATGACCGCGGCCCTGGCGGACGCCATCAAGCACAAGAAATGGGTTGTGGTCACGGCCTGGTCGCCGCACTGGATGTTCGGCAAATGGGACCTCAAATACCTGAAGGACCCCAAGGGTGTCCTGGGCGGCGAAGAACAGATCGAGGCCATTGTCCGCAAAGGCCTGGACAAGGACATGCCCGAGGTCCACGCGTTTTTCTCCAATTTCAAATGGGATTCGCCGGCCCAGCTCCAGATGGTCATGGCCTGGAATCAGGCGGGCGGCACGCCCGAGGACAACGCGCGGCGCTTTCTCAAGGAGTACCCGGACAC
>RZYB01000128.1 GCA_009930495.1 Deltaproteobacteria bacterium | reverse complement strand
ACAAAGAGGCTGATCTCGCGCTCCTGGGCGATAAGGCTCGAATCCCGGCTGGCGATGGCCGGATCGAGGCGCAGAAATTCGCCCTCCATTTCCTCGGCCGCCAGCCAAATGGACAACATTTCCAAGGCGTACAGGGCCTCGGACGCGAGATGATCCCCAAGCGGGCAGCGGGAACCAGCGGGAACGAACAGTGCGTACAGGCGGAGCCAGACTTCCTCGCGCACGAAGCTGACCCACAACGGGTCGCCGGGGTCGTCGAACAACCGCTGGAAAAGAGCCTGGGCGCTGGATTCCACGGGCGGCTCGGGCAAAATCCGGGCATGCAGGCGCCGCGACAGTTCCGCGCCAAAACCACGCCGGGGAAGAATGCCGGTTCCACTGTACAGGGGCAAAAAACGCAGCCCGTTCATGAAAAGGCAGAGCTTGCCCCGCACGACATCAAGGATCTCGGGCCGGGCGAACAACGCCGCCTCCAGGCGAAGCACCTTTTCCTCCACCTCCCCACCCAAATCCGGGCCCACGGGACGAAGCCACGCGACAAGGCGATCCAAAATCGCCTCGCCCTGCTCCAGCGTCGCCAGATCATTAAGCAGGCTGTCTAAATTTTCGATGTTCATGCTGGTCCCCCTTGAAATGCGCCCAGATCACGGACGCGGGCCGCTCTCATTCCCACATAACGGCATACCCGGTTCGAGGTGGACGCGGCAAGAATCGGAAACGCGCCATCACCCGCCATCTATCAACAATCCCGACGCATGAAGACGTTTCGCATCACAATTTCAAATTGGATTATTCGCGCGGACCCAGGCATCCACTCACGGTGACAAGCAATACAACCGGCTGATTCGCCACCCATTGCCGGGCAGCCCGCATGCCCCAAGGATGCCTCATGATTTTCTCGTGCCTCGATTTTTTTGAAAAATTCAGCGAACGCAGTCTCGCGGACCTGGAAACGGCCCGCGACCAAGGAAAACCCATCGCCGGGATCTATTGCATCTACGCGCCCGCGGAAATCATCCGCGCCGCCGGGGCCATTCCCGTCGGATTATGCGGCAAACGCCAGGCCCCGATCCAGGCGGCCGAGGCCGTTCTGCCGGCCAGCCTGTGCCCCTTGATCCTCTCCAGCTACGGCTACGCCGCGACCGAGACCTGTCCGTTTTTCAGCGCCTCGGATTTTGTCATCGCCGAAACAACCTGCGACGGAAAAAAGAAGATGTACGAGTTTCTGGAGCGGATCAAACCGCTGCATCTCATGCATTTGCCCTATGCCCAAGACCTGCCCGCGATGCTTGATTCCTGGCGGACCGAAGTCGGGCGCCTGGCGTCCTTTCTGGCCGAGCACGGCGGAGTTCCCGTGACCGAGGAACGCCTGCGGGACGAAATCCGGACCCAAAACGCCATCCGCGCGCTGCTCTGGGACATCGTGCGCGTCAACGCCGCCGGGCCGCCGATCCTGACCGGCCAACAACTTTTACCCGTGCTCGAAAGCAAGGGCTTCATGGTTGAAGCCGAGCCGTATCTGGCGGCCCTTGGCGCCTTGCATGAGGCCTTGCTGGCAACGCGGGCGGACGTTCCCGCGAAAGCGGACAAGCGGCCGCGCATCCTGCTGACCGGCACGCCAGTGGGCAAGGGATCGCACAAAGTTTTGCAGCTCATCGAGGACAGCGGGGCCGTGGTCGTGGCCCAGGACAATTGCAGCGGCATCAAGGGCCTGGACAAGCCCGTCGAAACCACGGGCGACCTGTTGACCAACGTGGCCCGGCGCTATCTGGACATTCCCTGCGCCTGCATGAGCCCCAATCCCGGACGGAGGGAGGCTATCGCCTCCTTGAGCCGCGACTTCCGGACGCACGGCGTGATCGACCTGACCTGGCAGGGTTGCCATGGGTTCAACGTCGAATCCCGCATTGTCCGCGAGGAATGCGATCGACTGGGCCTGCCCTTCCTGCACATCGAAACCGCCTATTCCGAATCCGACACCGAACAACTCCGGACCCGTATCGAGGCGTTTCTGGAGGGCCTCTTCGAATTCGATCTGTAACGCAATGCCGCATTAAAACGGTCTGAACCGCCGCGTTTCCTGCGGTCGTGCGCAATGCGGGGGTTCCGTGTCGCGTCGTTGCGAGGAGTCTTCGACGAAGCAATCCAGGCCTTTTCAACATACCGCCTTGATATGAAAATGGACGAACCTTTTACCCTTCAAGGAGACGTGCATGACGCACCTGATTGCCAAGGCCGCGCGGCGGACCCGCCTCTTGGGGCTGTTCCTGGCCGCGACACTGATTTTTTCCGCCGCCCAGGTCACGGCCGAGGACAAGCTGCCGGTTCTGAACGTGGGCTACATCTTCACCACCCACCACACCCCGCTCATCGCGGCCATGGCCAAAAACGAGAATTTTCGCGAGTTCGGCGTTCATCTGCGCCCGGTCGTGGACAAGCTCAAGTATGAACTCATGGACGGCGACACGCCCCTGGCCCTGCTCAACATCATCGTCAACAAAAGCGGCGCCGAAACCACGACCATGTTCGCCCAGGGGTCCATGGACATCGCCCTGGCCTCGGGCACGGCCATCATGGCCGGTATCGATCAGGGCACGAACATGAAAATCCTGTGCCCGACCCACGTCGACGGCATGGGTCTGGTCTTCCCGCCCGCCAGCACCCTCAAGGGATGGGATGACGTGGCCGCGCATATCCAGGCCTCGGAGCAACCGGTCAAAATCGGCTATCACTCCCCGACCAGCGCTCCGCGCATCGTCATCGAGGGCGCTCTGCGGCAGGCCGGGTTCACGGTCACCCAGAACGCCGGCCAGGCCGATGCCGACGTCCTGCTGGTCGATCTGAAAGACACCTCCAATTTCATCCCGGCCCTGACCAGCGGCCAGGTGGATGCCTGGGTCGGCCCCGCGCCCCATCCCGAAGTCTCGGAGATGAAAAAGGTCGGGCACATCGCCCTGGACCTGCGCGATCTGCCGCCCGCCGGGGCATGGCACAATTTCCCGTGCTGCGTTCTGGCCGCCCGGACCGAAATCATCGACGCCCATCCCGAGGTGCTGCGCAAGCTCGTCGCGCTGATGGCCAAGAGCGGCGACTGGTGCAACGCCCACAAGGCCGAGGAAGGGAAACTTCTTAACGGCTGGACCGGTTCTCCGGCCGAGGCCGTGGAAAAATCGACCATTGTTTACACCACGGCGGCCACGGACAACTGGATGCGCGGTCAGGCCACCTATCTGGACATGCTCAATACCATGAACAAGTTCCGGGGCCGCCTCAAGGGCAAGACCATGGACGAGGCGCGGGATTTGCTTTTCGACCTGCGCTTTGTGAACGCCAACTAACCACTACGGCCGACCCCACGCGGCGTCGGCCGTATTTTGGAAGTGCGCATGAACCGTTTCTCCCATCACGCATTGTCCCTGGCTGCCTTTTTGCTCCTGCTGATCATCTGGGCCTGGGCCGCGTCCGCCATCCAAAACGCCGTTATCCTGCCGTCCGTGGAACAGGTCGCGACCGTGCTGGCCCACCCCAACGACGATCTGCTCAGCATGGGCTCCCTGCTGACCAACATCGGCGTCAGTCTGGTGCGCGTCCTTCTCGGCTACAGCGTGGCCGTGCTCATTGCCGTCCCCCTTGGCATCGTCATGGGCTATTCCATGACCATGCACACCATGCTTGGAGACTTCCTCAATCTTTTCCGTCCCATCCCGCCCCTGGCCTGGGTGCCTCTGGTCATGGCCTGGTTCGGCATCGCCAGTCTGGCCGATCTTTTTGGGATCGATCGCGGGCCGTGGTTCATCACGCTCAATAATTTCAAATACTCCATGATTTTCATTATCTTCATCGGCGCGTTTTTTCCGGTGCTGACCAGCAGCATCCACGGCGTGCGCAACGTGAACCGCGTCTTTATCGACACGGCGCGGGTTTTGGGTGCCAGCCGCTTCGACATCTTCCGCAAAATCCTTCTTCCCGCCGCGCTGCCGTCCATGGTCAACGGCATGCGCATCGGCCTGGGCATTGCCTGGATGTGCCTGGTTTCCGCCGAAATGCTTCCCGGCAGCATCTCCGGCGTGGGCTACCTGATCACCCACGCCTACACCATGGCCTCCACGGATATCGTCATTGCCGGCATGTTCAGCATCGGCCTGACCGGCGCGATCATGGATTGGCTGTTCCGGCGCGTCGAGCGACGGCGCTTTTCCTGGCAACGGCTGGCGAGGTAGGCCATGACGCCCATCCTTCATCTTCATGAAATCAACAAAGCCTTCACCACGCAACGCGGGCAAAGCGTCGCGGCCGTGAAGCAGGCCAATCTGCACGTACGGCGCGGAGAATTTGTCTGCATTGTCGGACCGTCGGGGTGTGGCAAATCCACCTTGCTGCGCATTCTGTCCGGGCTGGAGCGGGCCGACAGCGGCCGCGCCCTGTTCGACGGCCAGCCCATCGACATTCCACGACGGGACGTGGGCATGGTGTTTCAGGAGTATTCGGTCCTGCCGTGGCGCACTGTGCGGGACAATGTCGCCCTGGGACTGGAGTTTTCGCGAGAAAAAAAGGCGACGCGGCGGGACCTGGTCAGGCAGTACCTCGATGTGGTCGGCATGGGCGCCTTTGCCGAGGCGTTTCCGCACGAGCTCTCCGGTGGCATGCGCCAGCGCGTGGCCATTGCCCGCGCCCTGGCCACGGACCCGCACGTATTGCTCATGGACGAACCGTTCGGCGCCCTGGACGCGCACACCCGCATCCTGATGCAAAAGGAACTGCTGCGCATCTGGCGGAAAACAGGAAAAACCGTGGTCCTGGTCACGCACAGCGTGGACGAGGCCCTGTACCTGGCGCAAAGGATCGTGGTCATGACGGCCAGACCGGGCACGGTCCGGGCGGAAATCGAAGTGCCCCTGGAACATCCCCGCAACCGCGCCCATCCGCTCTACGGAAAATACACGGCCGAAATCCTGGACATGCTGGAAGAAGAAGTCGTCGGGGCGGGTGTATTCTGATCGTCCTGGCGCACCGCGCCCCGGCTACGTCAAATTTCCACCGCCCACTCTTGGCCCTGGTATCACGATAGCCAATACTCTACCCAAAAAAGGATACTGATTATCAATTTGTCTTTCGTTGGTGTCTTTCCTACATCCTTGAATGAAAACTTTCCGGCTTTCGCGAAACGCCGGTCATGAGAATCCGTCGCTTTGACCGGCGTCTATTCACCCGGCGGAACAAAGGAGACAGCACCATGGAAGAAATACAACCACGCATGCCTTTGCTGGGGGATCAGTTTCCGGAACTCAACGTGCAGACAACGCACGGCCCGATGAAGCTTCCGGCGGACCTGAAAGGGAATTGGTTTGTCTTTTTCAGCCATCCCGCGGACTTCACGCCCGTATGCACCACGGAATTCGTGGCCTTTCAAAAACGCATCGCCGAATTCGACGCGCTCAATTGCAAACTGATTGGCATGTCCGTCGATCAGATTTTCTCGCACATCAAATGGGTGCAGTGGATCAAAGCCGAGCTGAACGTGGAAATCACGTTCCCCATTGTCGCGGCCAACGACGCCGTGGCCATGAAACTTGGCATGCTTCATCCCGGCAAGGGCAGCAACACGGTCCGGGCCGTCTTCATCGTTGATCCGGAAGGGAAGGTCCGCCTGATCATGTACTATCCGCAGGAAATCGGACGGAATATGGATGAAATCGTGCGGGCCGTGAAAGCGTTGCAAACGTCCGACAAGCAGGGCGCCATTCCTGCGGGTTGGCCCAACAACGAGCTCATCGGCGACCGAATCATCGTTCCGCCGGCGACCAATGAGAAGGACGCCCAAAAACGCCTGGAGGACTACGACGGCTTTGATTGGTGGTTTTGCCACAAGCCGCTCAAATAGCTCCCACTCCCCGACAAGTTTGCGGCGTGGCCAGCCCGGCCACGCCCACCCCAAGCTCCCCGTCCCGTTCCTCCTAGAGCAACTCCGCCAGCTCGCACAGCGACAAGCCCGAACCACCAAGGGCTTCCGGTCCAAGGCGGCCGTGAATCCGGCCATCCCGCAGGACGAGCATTCCGTCGGCCAACCGGGCCGCGAATTCCAATCCGTGCGACACAACCACCAGCGTGTAGCGGCCTTTCAAGCCCGCCAAAAGATCCTCAATGCCCTGGGCCGCCTTGCTGTCCAGGGACGCGGTCGGTTCGTCCAGCAGCAACACGCTCGGTTGCATGGCCAGGGCGCGGGCCAAGCAAAGACGCTGCTGCTGGCCGCCCGAAAGCGTGCGCGCGTCCGTATCGAGGCGGTCCGACACTTCGCGCCAGAGGCGGACTTCCTCCAGGGCCAAACGCGCGGCATGGCGCGCGTCGCGGCGCGGCACGCCATGCACGGAGACCAACGGCATGACGATATTGTTCTCGATGCTCATGGGCAGCACGTTGGGATGCTGGAAGACCATCCCCACCCGACGGCGCAACTCCGGCAGGGGGATCTCATCCGCGTAGGGCCGGACCACGCGGCCGTCGAGGCGCAACACAATGTCTCCGGTTGTCGTGCAACCGGGAAAACATTCGTTCAAACGGTTGAAAACACGCAGCAGCGTTGTTTTTCCCGCACCGGACCGGCCCACGATGCAGGTCGCGCTCCCGTGGGCGATTTCAAGACTGATCCCGGACAAAACCTCGCGGCCATCCAGGGTCACGCCTACGTCGCGCAGGGCAAACAGTGGCTCTAGCGTACCCATGTCTTCTCCATCCCTGCCCGCGCCAAACGCGCGCAGCCAAACAGCAGCACCGTCAGCACGAGCAGGGTCAGGGCCGCGCCAAAGCCTTTGTCCAACTCGGCCCGGCTCTGGTGCTGGGCGGCCAGATAATAGATGGCAAAGGGCAGGGCCTCGAACTTTTCCATGAGTCCCCGGGGCAGACCGCCGCTGGCCACCACGCCGGTCAGCAGAATGACGGCGGTATCTTCGGCGGCGCGTCCCATGGACAGCACCACGCCGCCGAGCAGTCCCTTGCTTGCGGCCGGCAGCAGGATGCGGCGCAGGCTTTGCCACGTGGTCATGCCCAGACTCGGGCCCAGCAGACGCAGCGCCTCGGGCAGATTGTCCAGGGCCTGGGCCGTGGCGTTGATGGTGTAGGGCAAAACGAGCAGGGCGAGGCACACGGCCGAAAGCAGCAGACAGGTGTTGGCCTGGGGCGCGATGGTGTGCCGCAGAAAAATGATCAGGGAGAATCCGAACAGGCCCATGACAATAGACGGCACCCCGGCCAGGGCATTGGCCGAGAAACGCAGGGCCTGGGCCCACGAACCGCGCGCATATTGGGACAGGGCGATGCCGCCGCCGATGCCGATGGGAACGGCCATGCACGTGGTCAGCACGACCAGGGCCAGGGTTCCGGCGCAGGCGGCGAAGAGCCCATCCCAGACGGGTTCCCTCCCAAGCATGGCCCCCATGACGGACGCATCACCGAAAAAGAGCCGTGCGTCCAGAACCGGCAGGCCACGGGAAATCAGAAAGACAACCAAGGCGGCAATGGCCGTCAGCACCACGGCGCTGGACACCAACGACCACGCGGCAACGCACGCTCGGCCCAGGGGGCGCGCGGCCAGGAACGAAAGCGCGGTCAGGCTTCGGTTCCCCAACGGTTTGCCCGCCTTGCCGCCGACCCTTATGACCATCTGCGCGGCCAGGCTCACGCCAAACAGGATCAATCCGCAGGCAAACAGGGAA
>RZYB01000127.1 GCA_009930495.1 Deltaproteobacteria bacterium | reverse complement strand
GTTTCAATCCACGCCCCCGCGCGGGGGGCGACCGTCTGAGGTCGATTATGTTGGGGGGTAAGGGCTGTCGAAGGGCATTTCGCGAAGCCTTCGTTGAGCGTCCTTTCCTTCCGTATAATTCGGCGTCAGGGTTTGGGTTATTTTACAAAATCAAAGCATTACAACTATCGCGAACCTCCCGGCGATTCTGCCGTCGCTTGGGGTTCGCGCTACACGATAAGGGGGCCTTCGGGATCGTAGGCGGCCTTGGCACCGACATGTTCGATCCTTTGTTTCCAATTCGCTCCAAGGAAGTAAAAACGCAGGCTATCCCGCTCCTCGTCCATTTCCTGCAACAAGCGATGCTTGAGGCGTGTCCACTGAGCCGGATCGACCACGCACTCGAAGACCGAATACTGCACCCGTTGCCCATAATCCCGGCAGGCCTTGGCGATGCGCCGCAGCCGCCGCTGTCCGCCGGGGTCCTCGAAACTGACATCATAGCTGACAAGCACCAACATCGGTCACCTCCAAACAAATGGTGGATAGCCGTCCAGATCACCGCGCAGCCACCGGGCCATGAGCAGGGCCTGAAGATGAAAGACCAGTCCCAGTGGAGCCTTCTCGCCCAGATATGGATGCTGAATTTCATCCTGCTTGCGCTTTTGATAGGTGACCAGCAGCGTCTTGCGGGCATCGTCGGTGAGTTTGACGGCTCCGTTCTCCAGAATTTCGAAGTCGTTCTTTTTGATCTGCCCCAGATTGATCAGCGACAGCGCCAGACGGTCGGCGAAAAAGGCGCGGAACTCCTCCATCAGGTCCAGGGCCAATCCATGCCGGCCGGGGCGATCCCGATGGAGAAATCCGACCTCGGAATCCAACCCCACCCCTTCCAGGGCGCTGCGCACATCATGAGCCAGAAGCGTGTAAATGAAGGACAGCAAGCAATTAACGCGATCCAGGGGCGGTCTGCGGCTGCGGCCGGCAAAACGGAATTCCGGCTCCGACGACAGAATCAGATGATCGAAAACACCGAAATAGCCATTGGCCGCCTCGCCCTCAATGCCGCGCACCACATTGAGGGGCATGGATGATTGCAGGCGGGCGACGCAGTCTTGCTGATGGCGGATTTCCGCTTCCAGAACCGCGCCATCCACCTTGTCCGCGTGGTCGCGCAGCACGCGCTGCAACACGCGACGGCCGTTCACGATCTTGGCCGTGACGATGCTCCGCGCCACTTCCGCGCTCGTGTCCAGATCATCGGCGCGGCGGAACTGCTCACGACGCAATAGCACGTTGCCGGACACCGGCCCCTGTACCCGCGCCAGAAATCGGCCATGCTCGGTCATGAAACTGAGCCCCACGCCGCGTTCGGCGGCAAAACCCATGAGGAACGGACTGCACGAAACCTGTCCGAAGCAGACCACTCCGCCCAGGGTATGGATGGGCACGCGTAGTTTGACTTCTTTTTCCATGCGCACGGCCACGCACTCGCCATCCTTGGCCAGGTACGCGCCCTGGGAGGTGACGTAGAGCGTGTTCAGAAGCTTTTTCATTCGTCCTCCGTCATGGCCGCAAGATACCTGGCCACGGACTTGGCCTTGCCGAGCCGGGGCATACACAATGCCAGGAGCGAACACGATTCGCACTTGGCCTCATACCGCGCGGGCGGGGTTTGGCCGGCCTCGATAAGACGATGCAGTCTGGCTGCCGCGTCCTCGGTTTTTGTCCGCAATTCCTGATCGAATTCAACCTGCGCCCTGCGCCGCGTCTTGCCGTAAAAAAGAGCCCCGGACTCGATGCGCATTCCGAGCATTTCCTCCAGGCACATGGCTTGGGCGCAGAGCTGAACCCGGTCCCAGTCCTCGGATTTACTGCGACCGCGCTTGTATTCGACAGGGAAAGCCGCGCCGTCCGGCCCAAATTCCACCACGTCGGCGATGCCCGAAAGTCCCAATCGCAGAGAGCGCAGCGGCAAGCTGCGGGCGACGCGCCGTCCATCCTTCACGAAATCCGGTCCACTATCGACCTTTTCGTGCAGAATGCGGCCTTCGGCCGTGAACAGATTTTCGGTCCAGATCCGCTCCACATGAATGAGCGCGCATTGCCGCTGGCAAAAAAGCAGATGCTGCAAGGCGGAAATGGGGAGAAGATCGTCTTCGGTGTACATCCGTGCGAGTCCTTGAGCGATTTCGAGACATCACCGTGGCGTCGCGGCGGCGCGACGCCACGAGGCTTGGCTACAGTTTCTCGATGATCTCGACGCCTGCCGGAGCCGGGGCGACCGTCACCGTGTAGTCGGCAAAGGAACGGGCCGGGCCGGAGGAGCCGTCGGCGCGTTTGACCTGCACCAAATCGAAGAGTTTGTGCGCCGGAGCGTTGCCGAGTTTGTTCTCATGCTTGAAGACGATGAGCCTACGGCTGCTCATGAGGCCACGGGCGGCCGAGCGGTCATGCTCGAACATGTTGGCCAGCGCATCCCAGAGCAGATTCAGATCGTCCTCGGAAAAACCGGTCTTGTCCGCCAGCGGCGCGGACACGAAGCCATGCGCCACATACAGCCCGTAGGGCACGATATGCTTGCGGCCCATGGTGCGTTCCTTTTCCAGATCCTTCTCGTTGGTCACGGCCATGCGGGTGATGCTGATTTCCTGGGGGATAATGGGCTCCACGCTCTTGGCAAAGGCCAATTGCACCGGCCCCCGGACCTGCCCGCAGTTGACCTCAGTGGTCATAACCGCGCCGAAAGTTCGGATGTCGAAGAAGTTGGCGCACATCCAGCCCGTGACTTTCAGGGCGTCCTCGACTTTTTTGGGCAGTTTCTTAGCTTCGGGCTTCATGTCGTAGGCGAGATAGGCTTCCTCATTGGTCCGGTTCAGCACTGCCTTTTCCTGAATATAAATTTTGAATCCTTCCGCTCCTTCCATGGCCAGGGCGACGTGATTGCGGATCTTGCGCTTGAGGCAGACATCCGTGACCAGACCATGCCCGGTTTCCGGATCGATGCGCGGCATGTTGCCGGCATCCGGATCACCGTTGGGATTACCATTCTCGACGTCAAAAAGGAGTACGAATTCATAGCGGTTGGCGATGGCGGTCATGGTCTAATTCTCCTTGATCTTCTTGGTGAAAAAGTTTTTGCGCTGATGGTAGTAGCCGATCATGAACAGGCCCTGTTCCTCGGACGACATGGTCGTCGGGAAATCGCTGAATGCGTCCACGATCTCCTGCATCATGACATCGTAGTGAAAGGCCATGCCTTTTTTCTCGGGATCTTTGCGCAGCTTGGCGATATGGTTGGTCGCGTTCTTGAGCAGCATGTGGAAGACCTGCCCCGGATTGGCGGACGCGGAGCCCAAGTAGCGGTCCTTGATGGTCGCGCTGGCACCGGGGACAGCCTCTTCCTGGGCTTTTTCCAACACGGCGAAGAGCCTGCCTAGTAAATATGGACGATCAGTTCTTGCGGGGTCGAGAGACACGGGAACCTCCAACTGTTTGTTTCGCGTAAGAAATGCCTTGATGAGCGCGGCCCGGAAATACGTCACGGCGTGTTCGGCGCGAATGCGGCCAAGCACGGCAGGCAACAGGCTTTGCGGATACCGCGCTCCGGTGAGCATGGCCCTGGCCAGGCCCCCTGCCAGCACGGGCGAGATGTTTTCGCTTTTGCCAAGGGGCGCGGTCTGACACAGCAGCCGCCAAAGTGGCGGGAATTCCGGCTCGTTGTCGTACTGCCGGATAATTTCCAGATCGCGGAAATGCGTGCCGATTTTGCGCAGCAGGCCGCCCACGGTATCGACCTCCCAGAAGCGGATGGACAAACGGGCGGCATTGGGGGCCAGCGCCAGTAAAAAGAAGCGCACGGATTCATCGAGATCCGGTACGATATCCACGGCGCGCCGACCGGCGCGGATGGCCTGCAACAGGTCGTGAATCTTGATCGAAGTCTGATGATCGACAGCCGTGTCGGGCTGCGACGATTCCGATGACGGATCAAACAGGTCGGCAAAAAGGTCTTCGGCCGGACTGGTGCGCTCGGCCCAGAAGACGATGGTGGCGTCGCCGATGGTGACTTTCTGGCGGCTTCCGCGCGTCAGCATCGCATTCAGAGCCGTGGTGTAGGCAAAGGCGGATACTTCGCCGACATTGGCTTTATCCTTATCGTACGAAACAAAGGCGGAGGCGTTAAACGACACAATGTAGCCGCCGGATGTCTGACCACCCGCGACGCCCTTGATGGGCGTATGCACTCGCGCCAGGGGGACATCACGTTCGCCGGTAATCAGGCAGCGCACGTTCGGGGCATCTTCAGACTTGGCGCAATGCGCAAGCCACGCCTTTTGGATCGGTAGCCGATTGTGAATGAAGCCTTTGGTTCCATCGAGCCGAAATACCAAGTTCGCTGCGGCCACGTCTTCCCAGGGATGCCAGGCGGCAATGATTTCCGCCGCATTTTCGGGGGCCCAAGCTGCCAAAAAACGAGTCACGGCTATCAATCCGGCATCTTCGACACCAGTGCAAACGGCGTGGAGTAATTCCTTGAATGCGGAATGACGGGTCTCGTTGTCTTTGGCTCCGTTCTTGTCCACTCCCAGGACATAGGCGGCCTTGTCCCAGATGAAGTTGGCCTTCACGCCCGAAGTTCTGGTCACGGCGGCGGGCACGGCCATCTTGCGGGCCAGCAGTTTCTTCCCTTCCGCTTCCCGTAAATCCTCAATGCTTCTCAAATTTCCGTCAGCATCCAGCACCAGGGCAAAGGAAATGTTCTCCATGCTGGTGCCGTAGGGCGGCATGCCTAAATCCGGGTCCGCGCTCATGCGCTCATAATAGCCGTGCAGTGCTTGCAGAATCATGCCCGCACCTCCGGCGACAACCGCGACGGCGGATAAATCACCCCGTCGAGCATGACGGCCTTGAAAAAAAGCGGAGTCATGTCGCGTTCGAAATCAATGTCCAGCAGCATATAGCCCAGTTCGCGATTCTCTCCAGCATAGCAGGACGGCGGCACCTCGCCTTCCAGCAGCTCGAAGGAGGCGGGAAACTCCCGGCACCCAAGGCAGGGCTGATGAAAAAACTGCCCAATGCGTGCCCGGCGGTTGAAAATGTCCAAATGCTTGCCCTCGTTGTCCGCCGAACCGGCCTTGTCCGTCAGTTCGAAATGAGCCTCGATGACGTATTCGACATTACGCAGCAGGGTTGCGGCCCGCTGCTGGCGGTTGCCGCCGTCATCGACCAGAAAATAGAGCGGCTTCTTGTCGCGCATGGCCGTGACCGGATTAGGTTTTGGGATCTTGGAGCTGACCTCGTTGCGACGCACATTGTCGAAAACAATGGGCCGCAGGACATGAATTTTGTCCACCACCCAGCGGATGGCCGGCTTCCAGTGAATGGCCTCCAGAATGCCCCGCGCGGCGGACGGGGTCATGACATCATATGAAACCCGTTCCACCTTCATTTCCGGTCTGGTGAAACAGGCGTAGTCGCCCCAGACCCGCAGTTTGATACCAAATGCCATAGGTTCCTCCTTCTCAGGCAATCAATCCTTCAGCGTCCCAAACCTCACCTTCTGCCGCGCATAAACCAACATGCTCGTCGTAGGCGGCCATGTTGCGGAGCACGGGATAACCATCTGAAATCATTTCGACTGCTCCGGAAATTTGGAGCTTCGCCAAATCCCTGGATCTGATCGTCACGGAATACTGTTGCAGCTTGCGCAGGATGGCGCGGGGAAAGTCCGTGAACCGCAGTTGCCGGACCAATTCTTCCGCCTCGGGCTCTCTCGGGATGATCAGGGCGGTTCCCTCGTCCTCGATGAGGCGAAAATCTCCGGCAATTTCCTTGAAGGGGAACAACAGGTCTTTACCCACGAAAGTGTTCAGACGCTTCACGATCTGTTTTTTGTCAAAATCCTCACCATCATAGAACAACTCGAAATAGCGGCGCATGGCGGCAAGACCGAGCGGATCTTCGGCAGGTAGGGAGCGCAACGTTTCGCCTGCACGACTGGCGCGGCGTTGCAACCAGGACATTCTGGACGGATTTTCCGGCTCAAAAACGAAGACCTGTCCCAATCCATCCAACCCGCCTTCCCGGTTGCAACGGCCTGCCGCCTGGGCAATGGAATCGAGTCCGGCCATGGCCCGGTAGACCACCGGAAAATCCACATCCACCCCGGCCTCAATGAGCGAAGTCGAAACCACTCGGCACGAAAGCCCGGCCTTGAGCCGCTGCCGAATGGCGTCCAGCACGCGCCGTCGATGCTCGGGGTACATATTGGTGGACAGATGAAACGAGCCGTCCTGAATAGACAAAAGCTCGAACACGTTCCTGGCCTGCGGCTTGGAGCCGACAACGCACAGCACCTGATTCAGGCTGGAAATGCGTTCGGCCAATTCCTCGTCCGTCAGTTGGCCCGCGAACGTGACTTCAGTGCGTTTGAGTTCGGTATAGAGCTGCGCCGGATCGGTGATGATTTCCCGAACATCCGTCAATCGAGCGCGAAGACTTTGGTCGTCCAGGGCGGGCTGGGTGGCCGTGCACAGCACCACGGTGCAGCCGTAATGCTCGACCAGCTCGCGCAGGGCGCAAAGGCAGGGTTCCAGATATTCCGTGGGAATGGCCTGAGCTTCGTCGAGCACGATGACGCTGCGGGCGATGTTGTGCAGCTTGCGGCAACGCGATGGCTTGTTGCTGAACAAGGACTCGAAAAACTGGACATTGGTGGTCACCACCACGGGCGCGTCCCAATTTTCGGCGGCCACGCCGCGCCACTTGTCATACCCCTGTTCCTCGGGATCGTCCTTCCCTTTGTAGTTGCAGTGATGCTCCAGGACGTTCTCCTGTCCGAATACGGAACTGAAGACCTGTGCGTTTTGTTCGATGATGGACGTGAAGGGGATGGCGTAAATGACCCGGTGCAATCCGTGGATCACGGCGTGATTGAGGGCGAAAGCCATGGAGGAGAAGGTCTTGCCCCCGCCCGTGGGTACGGTCAGGGAAAAGAAACCCGGCGTTTCGATAGCCCTGGCCCGACAATCGGCCAACGCGGTCTGACGCGCGGCTAGCACGTCTTGATGCAAAGTGTTCGGCGGTGTCGGGGCGCGCCCAAATTCGGCTAGCCGTTCATTCAGGGCATCCCGCAAGACGGTCAAATCGCATTGGGACATGCCCGTGCGTAGGCCGGCCCTGGTCGTATCGCAGAATGCTTCGGTATCGAGAAAATCGGCGTCCGTGAGACACGAAAAGAGCATACGGGTGAAAAAGGACAAGGAAAAACCGAGGCGATCACGCTGAAGAAGAAATGGCAGTTTCAGGTCCGTCGGCCATTCAGTATCAGATAGATGCGTGACATCATCCGGAATCCGCTCATTTTTCAGCCGATACTGGAGCTGGCCTTCCTGTACTCCTCCATCCGGTAGACCGCCATGGTGACCGGCGATGACGTACGACAACAGCAAGCCAAGTTTGCCGCCCCGCTCTCGCCCCAGTCTGGCTCCGAAGATGGAGTGATTGACCCGAATCGGCCTCCCTTCCAGGCGTTGCGTGAATTCCGATGTGGCCTTGCCGGCGTCATGTAGAAATCCGGCCATCCGCCCCCAATCTTCCGCGCCGAATAACGCCGCGAATTTCGCCCCCAGTTCAGCCACGTTTTGTAGATGCTCTTCCAAACCCTGCCAATCCGACTTGTCCGGATTTTTCGTCGAATGCGCGTAGTATTTCATTATCCTTCCACCCTCATCCCATACACCCCGGCCATTTTCCTCACCTTCTCCATCGCCTCTTTCCTCAGCCAATCCGGTTCCAGCACTTCGAACGATTCGCCCCAGCGCAGGGC
>RZYB01000126.1 GCA_009930495.1 Deltaproteobacteria bacterium | reverse complement strand
AAGGTTCTTCCTTCCTCGTATATTAAACAGGTACCCATTACTTCGGTAGTTAGGTACACTTACATATGGCATGGGAGTCTACAGTATCCTTCCTTGGGAGGCGAGTTAGCAGTTCGTTGTTGACTCGTTTTCTCACGACAGAGATTGTAGCTCCTGACCATATGGGTGATGTCAATCAATCATAAGGTTTGCATGACAAAACCCTGGTTTCTACCACTGTTATTCGTTAATGCTAGCATTAACAGAAGTAGAGTCCCAGGGCTTGTTCTTGCACAATAACGAACGAGGCTATTGCATCACTATTGTACATTCTTTGGGAGCTATTTAGCTACCACGGCTACCGGCAAGGCCGTGACGACGCGCCACCAGCATCGCCCAGCAGCGATTTCTCTGCTCCCCGCACACACAAGAAGGCCGCCTCCACATCGGGAGACGGCCTTCTTCGTGCACAGCTGGAGTGCTTCATCAGGGGCATGACCCCTGCACAGGGTTGTAATAACGCGCCTAGGGTGGACGCTATGGAACCTATTACACAAGCAGCGTTCGCATGAAAGCGCGAGTCAACGAGCTAGAGCTGTTGATCGTCAAGCTCCCAGCCCCCGCAGACCCGGCCCGACCAACCCGGGATCCGCTCCCCCAGACCATCCGACAACTCCGCCCCAGTCAACTCGCCGGCATCATTGCCGACTACCAAGCCGGTGCCACGGTCCTCGCCTTGGCCAACAAGTACGGCTTCAACCGCAACACCATCCCGACGATCCTCAAGCGAGCAGGTGTCCGGCTGCGCGGCAGCGGACTCACCGACGAGCAGATCGACGAAGCGGTCCGACTGTATGAGGCCGGCCAATCGCTGGCCAGAATCGGCAACCGCTTCGGTGTTGACGCCCACACAGTCCGTAGACGACTCCTTGACCGCGGAGTCGCGATGAGGTCGCGACGATAGCCTGTAGCCGCTCCGTGGGCCCTCTACTCTCGTCGCAGTGCTGCAATCGGATTGACTCGCGCTGCGTGACGCGCAGGGATGAGAGCCACGACGAAGCCGACAACGACAATGAAGGCGAGGGTCGCGACGGTCATCCAGGCCGGTGCGGCAAACACAGTGAACGCCTCACTTGCACCCCGGCTTCTTGCCAGTTGGTTCAGGACAAGATCTACGACCCACCCAAGCCCAGTCGCAGTCCCGATTCCGGCAATACCACCGACAAAGGAAAGCGTTATCGCCTCCGCGATGAAGAGCCGCCGCATGTCCTTCGGCCGTGCCCCAATAGTAATCATGAGGGCAATCTCTTTGGTGCGCTCAAACAATGACACAGTTAATGTGTTAACCATGCCCAAGATTGCGATGAGCATACCGAGGCTGCCGAATCCAACCATTAGCGCATTGAATATTCTAAAGAACTGGTCTACCTGCTCAATCGTGTCAATCGGTGACGACGTTGTAAAACCCAGACTCTCGATGCCGCTCCGCACGGTCCCAATCGACGAGCGCTCGTCAACCAACGCTTTGGCTTGAGCATAGGTAGTGGCACCGGCGTCACGAAACAACGAAGCCGACAGATAGGCCTGCGAACCAGAAGCCTTGTCAACGACGCCCACTAGTGTTAGTGGCTTGTCGATCGTGACGCCACTCGACACTTCCACCTTGATGTGCACCTGCTTTCCTATCCCCCCAGCAGCATCGTGAATACCCACGGCGTCGAGCAACGATTTGCTGATGACGATTTCATCCCGGTGCGCGGGATCAATCATCCGCCCAGCGCCGACGCCGATGTTGGTGACCGACAGATACATCGCGTCGACGCCATAGGCCACGACATCTGCGTCGCCGCCGTCGATCGTCAATCTGCTGGATGCCGCATATGTACCACTTACCTCTCGCACGTGTGGGATTGCCGCGATTCGTTCAAGGCTCTCCGCATTCAACGCAATTACCTTTGAACTTGCCGAACTAATATCGACCGTGTTGATCGACTTGCCATCGGTGACCTGCTTCTGCACAAGGCTCTGGAGGCCAAGCCCGAGCGATAACAGCATGTAGATAGTCCCAATACCGATCATGACTCCGACAATCGTCAATACGCTGCGAAACCGCTTAAACATCAAGTCGCTCAACGTCAGCTTCATAATCAGAAGCATCCGCATGTGGGGATGAGGAGTGTCGGTTCTGCGCGCAACCCTTCGCCGATGCAATCTATGCATACCCGCTCCAGTTCGCGGCACGCTGTTCGATATCTTTCGCAAGTTGCATCCTGAACAACCGGATGTTGTCACCTTCGGCTCGAGTGGCCCGGCCGTCCTGCAGCAATATCAGTTGATCGGCGACAGGAAGGTACTCTTGGTTGTGAGTCACGAGCACCACTGTCCGCAACAGTGTCTTGTTGAAGTAACGCAGAAGTTGGATGATGGCGTCGCCATTCTTGCTATCCAGGTTGCCGGTGGGCTCGTCGGCCACAATGTACCCGGGGTTATTGACCAAGGCCCTAGCCATGGAGACCCGCTGTTGTTCGCCGCCCGACAGGACGGTTGGCAGCTTGCCCGCATGCCGCTCGATACCAAGGCGCGTGAGCGAAGCCATCGCTGCATCGCGAGCAGCTCCGCCACGCACCCCCAGACAATGCAACGGAAGAGCAACATTCTCGAGCACGTTCAGACTGTTTACCCAGTAGTTTGTCTGATGCACCATTCCCATCGTGTGCGCCCGAAAATAGGCACGGTCATCGATACTCATGGAGTACATGTCGCGGCCTTGGTACTTGACCGTGCCGGACGTTGGCGGCTCCAGGCCGATGAGGCAATTGAGTAGCGTGGACTTGCCGCTGCCCGAAGGACCAAAGATAATGGTGAAGCTACCCTCGGGAATACTCACGTTGACATCATGCAACACCTGAATATCACCGGCGACCGTAGCAAAGCTCTTCGAGAGGTTCCGTACCGTAATCAAGGACTTTCGATGCGCCATATACGTTACATTCCAAATACTTTCAATAGCGAGTTGATGATAATGTTGAAGACGCTTTCGCTGGGTTGCCCAATGATCGCCGATTGACGCGCACCCGCCGTCGAGTTGCTTGCCTTGTCCTTGGATATCGGCTGAAGGTGATAGACCGTCGAGACGGGGAGGTTTGAGATGATGACAACGTGCTCGGTTGTGAGTCGCGTATCCTCGGTGCTGCGGCTGCCGTAGTCCCCAGTGCTTCCTTGCCCGTAAGCGACTTGGCTCGTGGCCGGCTCGTCAGTCGTCCACGAGACGACGAACTGGCCTCGGGCCTCAGAGCCATTTCCTTTGACCGCCGTTTCGACGTTCACGCCGGATATCTGCGGCGGACGGGTATCCAAGGCCGTACGGAAACTGTGACGATCGGATGAGGCCAGGTTGCCATAGCTATCGCGGCCCTGGGCGACTACATGGTAATCGGTATCGTCTTTCAACCCCGAAATCTGGATTGCATGTTTGAGCGTCAGGGTGGCAAGTGAGATCTCGCGCGGAATTAGGGAAGCCCCTTCATACAGCAAAACTGTCGAGGTGGTAAGTACGTTTGACTGCCAGGTGACCGTGGTTGTCGACGATGCCGCGTCGAGCTTGCCCTCAAACATCACGCTAGAGAGCCGAGGGTAGGTCAACGTGTCGAAGTTGTAATCATCAGAAACAAGTTGATTACCATCCGTATCTGTGCCAGTGATTTTGAAGTGGTAGGTGCTCGTGTGTGACAGCCCCGTCAACTTGATGCTGTGCTGGGTGACTGCGGAAGCCGAGCTGTCCTTCACCTGTTGGCCATAGGTGTTAGTGAGGCCATACGCGATCGTGGATTGCGCGACTGTTGTCGTCTTCCAGGTGATGGTCGCCGAGGAAAGAGTGATGTCTGTTACGGTGACCTCTTCGATACCAGGAGCCTTGTCTGTCGTGAAGCCATAGGGAATCGAGTAGGCATCAGCTGGCAAATAGTCGCGGTCGTCGTCCAGGGACTGAACCTTAAAGTGGTAGCTCGTGCCTGGAGTGAGGCCACTCAGCAGCACCTTGTGCGACGTGACGGCTTCCAGCTGACCCTTGCTCTCTGAGTAACTTTCGTCCGTGGAGTACGACACGAAGGACGACGAAGGTCGGTTTGTCGACCAGGTGACGACTGCCGTGGTGGCCGTCGCCTTGAACTCAGGCCCGGCGACGATCAACGGCGGCTCGGTGAACTTGCCTGTCGGTTGGCGCGTCACGACGGACGAGGCCACCGACTCTGCCCCGGCGCTGTCGACACCCGTGATTTTGTAGTAGTAGGTGTTGGTGTTGGCCAATCCGGTATCCAGGTAGCCCACTGACCGAGTCTCGGCGATCTTGGAGAAGTGGCTGCCGTCGGTGGAGCGATAGATGTTGTACTTGGCGACAGCACCGCTCGAGGCTTTCCAGTTGGTGGTGAGTGCCCAGTTGCTATCAGCGCGGTTGCTGCTGTCGCTGATGACCATGCCGCCAGGGATACCCGGAGCGGTGGTATTGCACTCAAATGTCGCGGTGGCGTAATTCCCCCAGTTGATTCGGTCGGAGTTGTCCACTGCGACGACATACAGTGTATTGAACCCTTGTTGTGTCGCGGCAGGAATAGCCCCCGTGGTTCGAGCGGATGTGAATACCGAGTTGTTGATGGTCGGGACCGCGTTCACTGAATAGTAATAACCCTTCACGCCGTTGTTACTGGTTGGCTCGCTCCAGCTAAACGTGAAGCTATTCGCCTGCGCGTTGGGCGGCGTTACCGTTAGTGATGGTGGCACGCCTGGAGCCTCCCCGTTGTAGTAATAACGAACCGTACTGAAGTTCTCCGCCACGTTGCCCGCCACGTCAACACTGCGTACATAGAATTCGTTCTGACCGTTCTGGTACGCCTGCATTCCCGCCTCGCTGGCGCCGGAGATCGTTGAACTCCAATCGTCTCCCCCGCCAGCGCGCTTGTACTGATAGCCAGCTATACCCGAAGCCCCAGTGCCCGTGTCCGTTGCGGCGGGCCAGGTAAAGTTGAAACTGTTGGTGGTCGACCACCCGATCGGCGAAACAGAGACATAGCCCGGGTTGAGCGGCTTGGTGGCGTCGTAGCGGTACTCAAACAGCGTGGCTGGAGCCGACCGGTTGCCCACTTGGTCAGCCGTTACAACACGAAGGAAGTACCGTTGACCATCCCCAGAGGGCGTCAAGTTGAAGCTGGCGTTCAACTCAGATTGGTAGGCACCGGCCGTGTACGGGTTGGCTGTGCTGTCGGTGCCCCAGTACACGTAGTAGCCAGCGACACCAGAAGGCGTGACCACGTCAGCATTGTCCTTGGGCGCTACCCAGCTGAACGACACATCCGGATAGTTATAGAACTGGCCGGATGCTAACGTCGCCGTTCCGGCCTTCGCTACCACACTCGCGGGGCTATCAGGTGGGAGTTTATCAAGGTAAAAGCCGGGGGCGACGACGTTGCCAAAATCAATCCAGCCTAGGTCCTCGCTCCATGCGAAGCCGCTAAGTTGGCCGGTGCCCGATTCGATCTTCACGTTCGCGCCATTCGGGCTGGCGCCAAAATCAATGTAGCCCCCGCTCAGCGCCTTCGCCTTGCCGCTCAGGTTGCCATAGGCATCCGATAGTACCGGCCCACTGGGATTATCAGCGCCAGCTCCGAAGTCAACCCAGCCAAGATCCTCACTCCAGGCGTAGCCGCTCATCTGGCGCGTTTCATAATCGATTGAAACGCTGGCACCATGCGAGGCGGTGTCGAAATACAGCTTCTCGCCGGTATTCAGCACCGCCGCCGTGCTGGCTTCAGTGATTCCGACACTGTTAGTAGCGAAGATCCTCACACCCAGCGCAATCACGACCGCCACCATCAATATGGCGCTTAGAACAATAGCCCGTAGTCGTGCTCCGAAGATACCCTTGTTTTGCCATTGGACTATCATGGTTATGAATACATAATATCAAAGTCGCATTCACTTGACTAGACAGTTGCCTCATTATCGCTATCATCTACTCTGGTTGCGTGTCGACGAATTGCAGTACTTTGCTTTCATCGCACGGGTCAACATGCCGCAATTAGCCCACAGCGCATGCGCCTCATATGATGCGAAGATAGTCACTGTCTGCTCGAGGATTCTTTGGGCCATGGGTGACGTACACGCCTGGCTGGCGGTTGGCAAACGAGCCAGCCGACTTTCCAGCTTGTGACGCCATTGTCCCGCCACGCGCCTGCGCATCAACATGTAATCCGCGCGCACCACGTAGCCAAGGAAGTCCACTCCATCACTGGACGGGCGAATGAACTGCTTCCCGGGATGCATCTGAAGGCCAAGCCGTTCGCGCGCGAACGTGGCAATGGCGGCCTTTTGATGTTCGAGCGTCTCCACGCTATCGCCGAGAAGTACCAGATCGTCAACGTACCGCAGGTAGTACCGGGCCTTCAGCCCATGCTTGATGTACTGGTCCAGTTCGTTTAGGTAGACGTTTGCGAAGAACTGGCTGGTCAGGTTGCCGATGGGGAGGCCCGTCCCACGCGGTACGTGGAACAGCGACTTGTGAGCCGGCAATTGGGCAAACAGTGCGGAACAGCTCTGGACCCTCGGTGGGATATCACGGGCGCAGTCATGGAAGATAATGACTCGAGTCAACCAGCGAATCTCCTCGCGCTTGATTCTCTTACACACCAGGCGGTACAGCACCTGCTGATCGATGCTGGTGAAGAAGCTCCGCACGTCCATCTTGAGGTAATAGCCCGGCCGCCCATCGCCCTGGCGGCGTTGACGGCACAGGAAATCCTGCAGCCGCTGGGCGGCGCGGTGAGTGCCTTTTCCTTTGCGGCAAGCGTATGAATCATGAATGAACGCGCGCTCGAACGTGGGCGCCATGTAGTTGTATAGTAGGTGATGGACCACGCGGTCGCGGAAGTTGGCGGCGAAGATCTCGCGCACTTTGGGCTTGGTGACCACGAAGGCGATCGACTGTCCGGGACGGTAAGTCCGGTCGCGGAGTTCGGCCTCTAGCGCCAACAGCTCTTGCTCGAGGTTGGTAAAGAACCGCAAGTGATTCAGCTTGCCGGCCTTGCCCTTGCGGCAGTCCAGATACGCACGGTAGAGGTTCTCGAACGTGAACCAGGTGTCAGGAGGCGTGTCAGGACCCGGCCCGGAAACGGCAGGCCTCACTACCGGACGCATCGCACGTTGTTGCTATTCGTCATATTGTTGTTGTTCGTGTTGCCATTGTTGAGGCTCACGTTCCAGGCGTTCGTGCTATTGTTCTGCGTCGCCGACCAGAAGTTGTTGCTCGGCTGAGTCAATCTTTGTTGCCGACTTGAGTTCGCGGCCGCGTGGCAGCCATTTCCCACCCCCGCATCCCAGTCACGCCAGGTAGCGGGGGCTGTCGCGTATTCCCCTGCCAAGGCACGGGAGCGGCAACCGTAATGAGACAGAAGTTCCCGCCAGATAGAACGAATCAAGTCTGGCGGCCCTTGCTCCTGCCGTTTTCGGACCAGGTCTTCCAGGCGGCGATTTGCTTGGATATGTCTATTAAGGTGCTGCTGGCGTATTTGTAGCTGCTGACCTTCATCGCCTTGAGGTCGCGCAACATACGGACTTTGATCTTCATGAGTTCCAGGCTGGTCTCGGCCCGCACCAGGTGCGGCCCTTTGGCCGCGGCGGTGTTGGCCAGCACCACTTGGTTCATGACGTAACTGGCCAATGTCCGCACCTCGCCCGCAAGGCCATAGCGCACATCCTTGGGGAAGCCTCGCGAGAGCGTGTGGAAGTAGATGTTGAAGTCGTAGATCGCTTTGAAGACGGGGAGGTGCTCGTACTGGGCCATTGCGTTTGGAAATGAATAAATGAATGAATAACCCTCATTACCGGACGCATCGCACGT
>RZYB01000125.1 GCA_009930495.1 Deltaproteobacteria bacterium | reverse complement strand
TGGTTTTGTGGTGTTTTCCGTTGCCGGTGAATGCGGCCCCCCGCGTTGGGGCCGATCAGGTCATCGATTGCGACGCCAATGGGTATTATTACTGGGCCATGATCTGGGACTATACCAACGGCCAGCGCGAATCCGCCACGCCGGGTGCCGTCAACGTCGCTCACCGGCTACAGTATCGCCTGTTGGCTTACGGGGAAGTCCACGTGGCCTATCTGTACCATTGGGCCACAGGGCGCTACATCGAAGCCCAGGCGCTGCGCAACGTTCGGCTCTGACCCGGCCGTTGGCATTCGCGATCTCCCCTTGGCCGGGACCGTTGGCGGGGTATTTCTCATAATCGGCGGTCCTCGCATCACTTCTTGATTCCAACCGCTGTCATCCCAAAGCGGGTGAAAGAAAAGGTTGAATGTGGCACGGAAATCCTCCACTCGGAGAGTATGAAAAAACACCACAACCACATTTCAACGGGCCATTCGTATAATCCTCAAGCAACTGTGTAACCTGATTCCGGGGCATTGGGTCGGCATTGGATCGCAAGCCTGGCCAAAGAACAGGGCGGGGATGCCCGGAGCCGGACGTTCAAGCCTTGGAGCCACCTGGTCGCGTCGCTCTTCGCGCAGGTGACCCATGCCATCGGTCTCCATGACATCTGCGACGCGTCGCGCATGAATGCCGGAGCGACGGCGCCGAACCGCAACAACCTGAGCCATGCCAACCGGGTGCGGGACTGCGGGATGGCGGAGACTCTATTCCGAAAAGTTGAGTTTGGAATTGTCAAAGCCATGGAAGCAAGCCAAAATATAACCATGACGGATGTCAAACAACTAGGCCGGATTGCTGGGTTGGGCGTCTTCGTCATGGCGAATTGGTCGGGAGCGTTTCCCAATCCGGAGAGCGATCCTTTCCCGCCGGATGCGCGTCCGGAGCCGATCCGGTTCGAGAAGTTATTCGGGACCATCGAACGGAATCCTAAGGGGGAGATGGAACGGCTGCTTTTTCACGGCACCGCGAATGACCATGAAGTCACCTTTCGGATGACCGTGGAGGAGTCGGATCTCATCGTGGATGGCAGAAGCCTCTTTGACGACAAATCGGGCGGCTGCGGGGGCAGTCCGTTTTTCAGTTTCTATGCCGGGGATCTGAATCAGGACGGCACGTTGGACTTCCTCCTGAACCATTGGCAGGGTGGCAATGGATGGATGGCGGGGGGCGCAACATTGACTTTTATTCTTTCCACAGGGGAGTCGTACAACGCGGTCTCGGTTTTGGCTCATTATCCGTGGGAAGAAAACTTTGTGATGCTGGATGGGAAACTGTGCTTCATCCATACCTCTATCGGCGAAGTGGGAGATCCGGAACGGAAATGCGTGGAATACTATTTCGTCCACAACATCCTGGTAATCGACGGGACATCGATTCGACTGGATAATTCCTTGTATCCTGGGTTCCCGATGCTCCAGGCCGACCATATGAACTGCGACGGCACGCAAGACGCGGAGTTTGTCCAATCGATTGTAGATCAGATAACTCCTGCCCAGAAGGATGAACTGATCCAGAAGGCCACGGAAGAGATATTGCAATGAAAAACTTCTGGGTTCTGGTCGCAGGAGTTATTGCGGCGGGGACGGTTTGGGCGTTTCCCCCGGGCTATCACCCCTTCCCGGAGGACTCCCGGCCGGATGCGTATGAATTGCAAACCATCTATGCCGGCAAGATGCTGCGGATTGGGGACGAGCCGGTCTTTTATGTCTACAACATCCTGACGTTCGATCAGGGCGTGTCCGAGTCGCGAACAAACTCCATCCGGGATTCCCCCGGATCCAATGGGACCAGAACGAAATTCACTCGGATCCCCAAGCGTTTGAATGGAAAGAACCCGTTGGATCCGAAACCAGACTGCTGACGGATCTGCAGAATCAGCATTGGTATGAGTATGCTTTGAAAGAGATTGGGTTGTCTCGGAAAGTAGAACGGTGAGATGAAAATATTAAATTATAGGACCCCTTCGACGACCCCTTTATGAAGAGCAACTGTATGAAAATATTAAAATATAGGATTAACCAATTTGCATTTATATTTATTTTTATATTAACAATGTTGCAAGGTGGTTTGGAGGTCAGTTTTGCGGCAGTTGTTGATCTGGCTGTGCAGAATCTGGTGATAACGCGCTCATCTAGCGCATCTCGCACTTTCCAAACATGTCGCTTTGATGTCTATAATAATGGCCCAAATACCTTGCGTGACGATGTATGGGTTGATTTTTATTTGTCTAGTGACACAACTTTTGGAAATAACGACGATACTCGTTTTCACGATCAGCTAGTTACCGGGCTAACCCCAATTTCTGCAGGGGGAATGAAAACCGTAAGTATGGAAGGTCCTTTATGCCCTTCATGGAGCGAAGGCCTGGTTCCCAACGGCAACTACTATTTATTCGTCAGAGTTGTGTCTGACGGGGGAGAGGTTTATCCAATGGATGATAACCACACCCGCACAAGTTCTCCATTTAGCTATACGGGAGAATCGGGCGCTATCACGTATAATCTGAATGTATACTCAGCGGGATTATCGGGTGTGCCGGTGACATTATCGTCAGCGGATCTGGATGGCAAGACATCTGGGAATACTCCCTGTACTTTCCGCTTCAACGAGACAACCATTTCGGTATATGCACCCGAGACATACAATGGATGCACGTTCGATGAGTGGACGGGTGATGTTTACATGGCTGGGTATACTCAGGCCATTGTTAAAGTTATGGATGGAAACCAGACGATAACAGCCAATTATACGGAATTGATTAATCATTCCCCATCTCTTACCTGGCTGGAAGCAACAGGGTATATGGATGACGGAGTGGATCCCAACTCCGGTGATTCCAGTGACACATATTACTTTTATGTGGTCTATAAGGATGCGGATGGAAATCCACCGCAGAGCGGATATCCGCGAGTGCATATTGAAAAGGGAGGGACACCCATATCCGGCAGTCCATTTGTCATGAGCCCATCGATCCCGGAGAACCATGCCAGCGGGACGATCTATGGCAAGTCACTGAATGGCTTGAACGCGGGGAACTACACATACCAGTACGAGGCAAAGGACTCCCAGGGGGCTGCCGCTAACGGAGTCGCGACGGTGGTGAAGCCGGGGCCGATTGTGGCCGATGAATCAGTGAAGCCGGATCTGGTAATCGAATCGATCGAACACAGCCCGGCCAACCCTAATCCCGGTGATTCTGTGACGTTTACGGTGACGCTGGCCAATGAGGGGGAGGCCGATGTGTCGGGCATCTTCAATACGGGGTTCTGGTCGGATCGGTCTTCGGCTCCGGACATCAGCACAAGCCCTGAAGCGGATCAGGATTATGACGATATAATTCCCGCCGGAGGCACGCATCAATTGACGTTTGGGATCACCGCGCCGGCTGCAGGGACTTATACGGCCTGGGCGTATGCGGACCGCTATGAGGGCGTCAGTGAAATCGACGAAAGCAATGAAGGCAACAATGCGGGTCCCGCTCCATCCGGCTATTCCTGGACGGTCGGGGGTGATGTTCGGCTGGTCTATCCCAACACGCCAACCAACGTGCTGGGCGGGGATCTGGGCGGTGTAACCGAACTGTCGATTGGCATTGTATGCGGCAGCGATGCGGCGTGGGTGGAAATCGAGGCAGTGGGGGAAAGTTATGCGGGCGACAACTATCCGGCGCCTTTGTGGATGCTGTTCGCGCAGGTCAATGGACGGTGGCGGATCCACACGGCGGGAGCAGAAATCCTTCAGCTTAATGAATCCACTCTGGCGGAACCTCGTTTGTTGACCACCTGGGGCAGCGGGGTGTTGTGGCCGCTGTCCGACTGGGCGGCGGCACAATACGAGTGGGTGGCTCGGGACAGCGCAGGCCAAGAATTGCGTCGCGGCGAGTTTCAACTCGGCCAGTTGAATCGGCGCGGGGGCACGGTGGGTGCCGGGCGGCCGGTGCTTTTGCTGCACGGGATCGTGTCCCGCGGGATGGCCTGTTACGGGAGCCCATTCATTGCCGATTTGGCTCAAAGCCGGCCCGTCTATACCTTGGATTATCCCAATACGGGTTCTCTCCGTGATTCAGTGGACTTGCTCCACGTGACGCTGGCGAAACTGACGGACCAGACCGGGGATAGCAAAATCCATATTGTGGGGCACAGCATGGGCGGGGTGTTGACGCGTTTGTATAAACAGTGGTGGGGCGGGGCAAGGCTTGATCGCTTTGTATCGGTCGGATCGCCGTTCGAAGGAGCGCCCATCGCCCAGATCTTGTCGATTTTGCTCAACGACAGCATGCTGGCCGGAATCCATGCGGCGGGCACTCCGGCCATCAATGATCTGGCGAATCCGCAATCTCAACTGGAGCTTTGGCTTAACGATGATTCTGCCGTCGTTAATGACTCCGCCCATCTGCCATTGGTGGGCACCGATATGTATCAAGTCTTGACCGAAGAAGAGTATCAGGCATGGCAAGAAAACAGGTTTGAACTGCCCTCATTCGATCTGCCCGCATACGGAAGCGATGGCATTGTGGCATGGACCTCGCAGGGGAAACGTCCGCTGGCGCAACCGCGGAACGTCTATATCCAGGCTTTCCACACGGGCTATTTTTCTCCACAAAAAAACCAGCAGTATGACAAGCTGGTCGCTGCCATCACCGGGTTTTTGGCAACCGGAACCGCAGTCTTGGAACCCCAGCCGGAGTATGTGCAGGGGGCTTTGTCCGCAATGACGGTTGTTCGAGATGTCAGCAGCAGCCAGGCGTCCCGGCGCATGGACTTGGCGGGAAAGGGGACGTCTTCCACGGCGATTCAGGGGGCGGTATTGGTGGCGCATGACGTAGGGCGAAATATTTACACCATCTTGTCATCGACCACAGGCGCGGACGGAAACTTGAGTTTCATTTTCGCTGACGCGGAAGCCATCGGGGGGCAACTCATGGTCGTGGCCCCGGGGTATTTCCCGGCCACCGTGGCTGATCCGGCTGTGGAAGATGTCCGACTCTCGCCCGATCCAGAGGATCCGCTGGGAACACTTGGCGCAGCCCTGGGGGCTCCCGAACTGGTCTGGAACACGGGCGGGGATGCGGATTGGATGGCCGTATCCCCCCCCTCTCACGATGGGCAGGGATCCGCCCAGAGTGGCGATATTGAGGACAGCCAAACAAGTTGGCTGGAGACGTCTGTCACCGGGCCGGGCATATTGCGTTTCTGGTGGCAGGTGTCGTCAGAGACAGGTTGGGATTTCTTGAACTTTTACATCAATGAAGTGGAGCAGCCCGGGGCCATTTCCGGGACAGTGGATTGGCAGGAACTAACCTTTTCTCTTCCTGCGGGAACGCATGTGTTGCGTTGGGTGTATTCCAAGGATGAAAGCGAGTCCCATGGAACCGATTGCGGTTGGGTCGACCAAGTCGCTTGGGAAGCGCAATCAGCTTCTGTATCCATCAGTCCAACCGGCACCAACGCGCCCGCATCGGCCTCCAGCGGCTGCCAGATTGCCGTGACGGCGAATGCGCCATGGGCGGCGGCGCGCGGGGCAAATTCGACCTGGATCACAATCACCGGCGGCAATTCGGGCAGCGGCAACGGTACGGTGACCTACAGCGTTGCGGCCAACAGCGGCGCCTTGGCCCGGACCGGTACCATTGTGGTGGTGGGCGGTTCCCTTTCGCGCACCTGCACGGTGGTCCAAGCCGGGAGCTTAGTATCGGGAACGGGTTCTGTAAGGGTCTGGGGAGACGATTACAACGGTATTGTTAGCGCTAGGCCGGAAAATCTAGAAGTGCTCCTGCCAGGCGACAACAATTGGCCTGTTTATCAAGTGGTCGCCGGTGGCTATACCCACGCCCTTGCGGTTCGGCCAGATGGGACCATCGCAGCATGGGGGGCGAACGACTCCGGCCAATTGAATTTTCCAGTACATGCAACCAATATTGTCTCGGTTTCAGCGGGATTAAAATACTCACTTGCGGTGACACGCGATAAGCGGGTCATTGGTTGGGGGTCTTCCATGGGCGCTATGCCCGTGCCAAATTCTGCCACCAATGTTATCCAAGTTGCGGCTGGCCAGTTTCACTGCTTGGCGTTGCATTCAGATGGTCGTGTGTCGGCGTGGGGGGGGATTTTTACTGGCGAACCGGAAACCATAGTTCCTGCCAATGCATGGCCGGCTCAAGCTGTGGCAGCGGGATCCACATTTAGTATGTCGTTGCGCACCGATGGGAGTGTCGCGGTATGGGGTCGCGGCCCTGTGACTAATGTCCCTGGAAATGTCACCAACATCATTTCAATTGCGGCAGGTTCCGGTCATGCGTTGGCATTGACTGATCAAGGCAGGGTCTTGGCTTGGGGCAGAGGGGGAAGTAGTGACCTTGGACCGAGTTATTCTGCTACGAATGTGCCGGCAAATTTGTCCAATGTTGTTTCCATTGCAGCAGGATTCGGTCATTCGCTGGCTATGAAAGAGGATGGCACGGTTGTCCGATGGGGTTGTACTCCTCCTTGTGTGGAAACACCTGCGGATTTAACAAATGCAGTTTGGATTACATCCGGATTAGATAACGGATACGCAGTTATACAAGCGGGCACCTCCGCCGCGCTGAAGATTCAGCCCACCGGCACCAACGTGCCCGCATCGGCCTCCAGCGGCCGCCAGATTGCCGTGACGGCGAATGCGCCATGGGCGGCGGCGCGCGGGGCAAATTCGACCTGGATCACAATCACCGGCGGCAGTTCGGGCAGCGGCAACGGTACGGTGACCTACAGCGTTGAGGCCAACAGCGGCACCTCGGCCCGGACCGGTACCATCGTGGTGGTGGGCGGCGGGGTTAGCCGGACCTGCACAGTCATTCAGGCCGCGAGTCCGTTCGGTGACGAATGGATCCAAAATCCGGCCAACGGAAATTGGTATCGGCTGACTTCGGTGGCAATGTACTGGGACCAAGCCGAGGCGGAGGCGCAATCCGCCGGCGGTCATTTGACCACCATCCGAAATCAGGCGGAAAACGATTGGTTGCTTGCCAATTTCGGCCAAGAAGCCCGCTGGATTGGCCTCCATCAACCAAACGGCAGTCCAGAGCCGGGGGGCGGCTGGGTTTGGCTCAGCGGATCATCCGCCACGTACCGCAACTGGTATGCCGGAGAGCCGAATAATAGCGGCGGAATCGAAAGCGTTGCGATGATCCATCCTGCGACCCATAACGATCCGGGCGCCTGGAATGATGAATTTGTTTCCCGGTATCCTTTGTTTGGAATCATTGAGACGGTAGATGCGGGAACACCTTCTGTATCCATTTCGCCCACCGGCACCAATGTTCCCGCCACCGCCTCCAGCGGCCGCCAGATCGCGGTGACGGCGAATGTGCCTTGGACCGCGGCGCGCGGGGCAAATTCGACCTGGATCACAATCACGAGTGGGGCTTCCGGCACCGGCAACGGAACAGTGACATACAGCGTTGCGGCCAACAGCGGCGCCTCAACCCGGACCGGAACGGTGATGGTGAGCGGCGGGGGGATCACGCGCACCTGCACGGTGGTTCAGGCGGGGGCGGCGCCGGCGCTGGCGCTGCATCCGGCCGGCACCAACGTGCCCGCCACGGCGTCTGGAGGGCGGACAATTTCGGTGACGGCCAACGTGCCCTGGACGGCGGCGCGGGGGGCCAATTCGACCTGGATCACGATCACGGGAGGGGCTTCTGGCACCGGCAACGGGACGGTCACCTACGGCGTGGCGGCCAACGCCGCGGCTGCGGCCCGCACGGGGGCCATCGTCGTGTCCGGCGGGGGCCTGGCACGCACCTGCACGGTCGTCCAGGCGGCCGCCGCCGTGGATCCGGGCCCCGATCGCAATACCCTTCCTCATCTGTCCGACAACCAATCGATCGCGTTCACG
>RZYB01000124.1 GCA_009930495.1 Deltaproteobacteria bacterium | reverse complement strand
GCGCGGGCATGCTCCTGCTAGCCGCCGGGTGCATGGTCATCGGTCTCTTTCCGGCCGTGGTCTGGCGCATCTTGCCACGGGTGGCCCACGCATGGTCCGGTGTATCCCTGCCCACCCAGCCACCGGGCGGCCTGTCCGGTCTGGGCGCGGCCCATCTGGTCCTCGCCGGGCTGGCCGTCATGGCGGGCTGTATCGTACTTATTGTAACGCGACGGCGCGTAAGGACAGCGCCCACCTGGGATTGCGGTTTTTCCGCCCCGTCCGCCCGCATGCAGTACACGGCCGGCTCCTTCGCGGACACCATCGTCTCGTGGTTTGTCTGGATTCTGCGCCCCAGGCTTCATGAAATCCTGCCCGCGACATTTTTCCCGGCCTCGGCGCGGAGCGAATCCCACACTCCGGAAACCGTTCTCGAACACCTGGTCGAGCCCGTCGGACAGCGCGTTCTGCGCCTGGCCGATCTGGCCGCGCAATTTCAACACGGCCGGACCCAGTCGTATATCCTCTACCTCGGCATCGGCATCATGGTCTTGGCCATCGCCATCTTTCTGAACTCGTACCTGTAATCCTCGACACAAAGCATTCATCATGTATCTCAATCTCATCCAAATCGCGGAATCCCTTGGCGTGTCGGAAAACGTCGTCACGGACTGGGTCCGCAAGGAAGGCATGCCCCACGTGCATGACCGGGGGCGCATCCTGTTCGAACAGTCCCAGGTCATGGAATGGGCGGCCCAAAGGGGCCTGGCCGCCCACACGGGCTTTTTGTCCGAGCCGGCCCCGGCCCAGGCCGAAGCCCTGTCCCTGCCCGAGCTGTTGCGCCGGGGAGGTATCTGGCATGACGCGCGGCCCGACGACCTGCCCGGCATTTTCGGGCGGATCGTGGCCAATCTGCCCGGTCTGGCCGGCCCCGTGCGCGACATGCTGGCCCAAAGGCTGGCCAGCCCCAATGGGGTGACCATGGCCCCGGTCGGCAACGGCTTCGCCCTGCCCCACCCGGCCATGCGCGTGGCCCTGGGCGAAAACAGCGCCCGGGTCGCCCTGATCCTGCTGACCACGCCGCTTGCGTCCATGGAAACACCGGATGGAACGCCTATCTCGCGCCTTCTGTTCTTCATTTCGCCCACGCCCCGCGTGCATGTGACCATGCTCGGCCTGCTGGCCCAAAGCGTCGCGGCTGGAATTTTTCAGGACATCCAGTCTTCCCAAGACGATGCAACGCTCTTTCAAATCATTGAACAGGCCTGGACCTCGCGACAAGGGCTGGCCCGATGACCGCAATGCTCTTTTTTTCTTCCCTGGCCTGCCTGACCCTGGCCATCGGCGCGGGCAGACACCCCAGGCTTTGGCTGACGCTCGTTCTGTGCGGAGCGGTCGGGGTCCTGACAACCGCGCTGGGCATCCTGGGTCACGCGGAGGCATGGACCTGGCGGGCGGCCTTCACCCTGGGCGGTGAAACACCGAATTTCTTCCTGGATGGTGTCTCGGCCGTATTTTTGATCGTGGTCAGTCTGGTCGGCGGCTTGAGCGCGATCTATTCCCGCGAATACTGGTCCGACCGGCAGTATCCCGCATCGGCCGCACGGGGCAGGTCCTGGGGCGCGGTCCTGATCCTGGGCATGGTTCTGGTCCCGAGTCTGGCCAATGGCCTGCATTTCCTGCTGGCCTGGGAAGTCTTCGCCATCAGCGCCTACTTTCTGATCACCCTGGACAACACCAAATCGGAAGTACGCCGGGCCGGCTGGCTCTATCTGGCCGCGTCCCATGTCGGAACCATGTTTTTGTTCGCTTTTTTCACGGCCCTGGCCGCCCAGACCGGCAGCTGGGATCTTGGGCCCATGCGTGACCAAACCGCCCTGGCCCCGCTTTTCTGGCTGGCCCTGGTCGGCTTCGGGGTCAAGGCGGGCATGTTTCCCCTGCACATCTGGCTGCCCTCGGCCCACGCCAACGCACCAAGCCATGTTTCGGCCATGATGTCGGCCGTGGCCATCAAGATGGGCGTGTACGGCATTGTCCGCTACAGTTCCTGGCTACCCCTTCCGGACGGCGCTGGCTGGATCGTCCTGACCCTGGGCATAACCAGCGCCCTGCTCGGTATCGCCTTCGCCCTGGCCCAGAACGATTTCAAACGCCTTCTGGCCTACTGTTCGGTGGAAAATGTCGGCATCATCCTGACCGGGCTGGGGCTGGCCATCCTGGCCCAGACCCATGGCCAGGCAGCCTGGGGCCGCATCGCCCTGTGCGGAGCACTTTTGCATGTTTGGAATCACGGCCTGTTCAAAGCCCTGCTCTTCTTCGGCGCCGGTTCCGTCCTGCATGCCACGGGCACCAGGGACATGAGCCGTCTGGGCGGGCTGTGGCGGGCCATGCCCTGGACCACGGGATTGTTCGCCATGGGCGCGGCGGCCGTATCCGGGCTGCCGCCACTGAACGGCTTTGTCAGCGAATGGATCATCTATCTCGGCCTGATCAAATCCGTCATGACCAAAGGTGACATGGCCCAGGCGATCATTCCCGTGGTCATCCTCCTGGCCGCCGCCGGAGCCCTGGCCCTGGCGGCCTTCGCCAAGGCAATGACCATCATTTTCCTGGGAGCGCCCCGCACCAAGCCGGCCATTACGGCCCACGAGTGCGGCTGGACCATGCGCGCGCCCATGCTCGTCCTGGCCGGACTTATGGCCGGTATCGGCCTGTTCCCGACCCTGGTTCTGGCCCCTATCGGCAACGCGGCCTCCGCCTGGAGCGGAAACTGGACAGAGATTCCAGCCATGCCCGTGGCCGATCTCGGACAATTTCATCTTGTCCTGTTCGCGGTGCTCATCGCCCTGGCGGCAGCCTTCATGAGCAAAGTCCGCCTTCAGGGACTGCGCTTCGGCCCCACCTGGGACTGCGGTTATGCCGCGCCCACGGCCCGCATGCAGTATAGCGGCGGCTCCTTCGCCGGCATCGCGACGGAATGGTTCGCCTGGATTCTGCGCCCCAGCCGTCTTGTCCGACGCGTGCGCGGCCATTTTCCCGAGCAGGCCCTGGCCCTGGAACGAATTCCGGAAACCGTGCTGGAAAAAGCCATCCAGCCCGTGAGCACGGGCGTTGTCTGGCTGGCCGACGGCGCCAAAAAAATGCAACACGGCCGTCTGCACATCTACATTCTCTATGTCTTCGCCGGCGTCATGATCCTTGGCGCCCTGGCCTTCTGGGGAGGAATACAGTGACCGTCCTCGACATCGCAGTCCGCCTTCTGGCCTGGCTCATCCTGGCCCCGCTGCTTCCGGGCATCATCACCAAGGTCAAGGCCTGGGTGGCCTGCCGCCAGGGTCCGCCCGTGCTCCAGCTCTACTACGATCTGTTCCGCCTCTGGAACAAAGGCGTGGTCATGAGCGATCTGGCCTCGCCCGGATTTCTCATCGCCCCGGCCGTGACCTGGATGGCCGTCGTCGCGGCCGCCCTGCTCATGCCCCTGGGCCGAGCCGGGTGCGTCTTTCCCTTTGACGGCGACGTGCTGCTGCTCATCTATCTGCTGGCCCTGGCCCGTTTCTGCACGGCCTGGGGCGCCATGGAAACCGGCTCGGCCTTCGAGGGCATGGGCACCGTGCGCGAGGTCAGCTTCGCCGTGTTGGCCGAAATCGGCATCATCACCGCCACCCTGACCCTGGCCATCCAGTCCGGCACCATCACCCTGCAACACCTGTTCGCACCGTTGCCAGGACCATCGGCGGCGCTCTTGGCGGTTGGTCTGTTCATCATCCTCCTGGCCGAAAACTGCCGGGTGCCCTTTGACGACCCCACCACACACCTGGAGCTGACCATGATCCACGAAGTCATGGTCCTGGACCACAGCGGCCCGCCCCTGGCCCTGATTCTGCACGGAGCCTCGGTCAAGCTGATGCTCTTCGCCGCGTTCCTGGTCCAGGCCGTCCTGCCCGTGGGCGTAATGTCCCCGGGCGCGTCCCTGGCCGTCCTGGCCCTGGGCGTCGTCCTCGTCGCCGTGGCCGTGGGTCTGGTCGAGTCGCTGACCGCACGGCTGGCCTTCCGGCGCACACCGCTTCTTCTGACCATTGGTTTTCTGTTCTGCCTCTTTCCCCTGATCCTGACCTGGATGGGAGGTCTTCATGGCTGATCTGTTCAATCTCTTGATCGGCGTGGCCCTGGGCTTCAACCTGCTGGCGCTGGGCACCAGCCGTCTGCCGCTGTTGATCCGGGCGGTGGCCGTCCAGGGCGTGCTCCTCGGCCTTGCGCCCCTGCTGCTCGAACACGGCGAGATGAACTGGCAACTGGTCCTGCTGACCATCGCCACGGTGGCCGGCAAGGGCATCATCATTCCCGGACTTTTGCACCGGGCCATGCGCACGGCCAACATCGCCCGCGAGCTCAAACCCTTTATCGGCTACATTCCATCCCTCTTGCTCGGAGCCACGGCGACCATCGCCGCCGTGATCCTGACGCGGCACCTGCCCCTGTTGCCGGAGCACGCCGGATCCCTGCACGTTCCCGGCGCCCTGGCCCTGATCCTGACCGGGTTCATCCTGCTCATCGGACGGACCAAGGCCATTTCCCAGGTCTGCGGCTACCTCATCCTGGAAAACGGCATCTATCTCTTCGGCCTGCTGCTCATCCATTCGACCCCCATGTTGGTCGAATTCGGCATTCTGCTGGACGTGACCGTCGGCATTTTCGTTATCGGCATCATCGTCGACCGCATCCAACGGGCCTTTGACTCCCTCGACACCCGCAAACTCACGGCGTTGCACGAATGAACTCCCAAATTCTCATCCTCGTCCCGTTTCTGGGGGCAGTGCTTGCCGCCCTGTGGCCGAACAACCGGTCCCGGCCACTGCTGCTGCCCGCCTTTGCCCTGCTCCACGCCCTGCTGGCCTGCTGGTTTCTGATCCGCCCGCCGGCCTATGATCCTGCCGCATGGCTGGCCTTCGACCCCCTGGCGCGGGCAGTGCTGCCCGGCGTGTCCCTGCTTTTTCTGGGCTGCGCCGGATTCGCCGTCGGCTATCTGCGCGCGCACAGCCAGGGCAACCGCGTCTTCGTGGCCGCCCTGCTGCTGGTCCTGGGGCTCTTAAGCGCCGGACATCAGGCCCGGCATCTGGGCATCCTGTGGATCGCGACCGAAGGCGTGACCCTGGCCTGCGTACCCCTCATCCATTTTCTGGGCACGCCCCGCGCCTTCGAAGCCACCTGGAAATACCTGCTCGTCGGCGGCACCGGCATCGCCCTGTCCCTGCTCGGGTCCATCTGCCTGGGCTACGCATCCCTGCACGGCGGCGGCTCCGGCGACATCACCTTCGCCACCCTGCTGGCCCAGGGCCCCCACCTGTCCAAGGTCTGGGTTCTGGCGGCCTGGGTCCTGCTCCTGGTCGGCTACGGCACCAAAATGGGCCTGGCTCCCATGCACACCTGGAAACCCGACACCTACGGCGAAAGTCCGGGCATTGTCGGCGCAATTCTGGCCGGCGGCGTGACCTCGGTGGCCTTCATGGCGATCCTGCGCATCAAGCCCGTCATCGACGCGGCCGGCGAGTCCGCCGTGGCCTCCGGCACCCTGCTTGGCCTGGGCCTGTTCTCGACCCTGGTCGCGGCCCTGTTCCTGCTGCGGACAAAAGACTTCAAACGCATGCTGGCCTATTCCAGCATCGAACACATGGGCATCCTGAGTATCGCCGCATCCCTGGGCGAAGCCGGCCTATGGGCGGCCCTGTTCCACATCTGGAGCAACGGCCTGACCAAGGGCGCGCTCTTCCTGGGCGCGTCCAACCTCGAACAGGCCGGAGGCTCCTCGTCCATGGAGCATGTCCGGGGCATGTTCCATCTCATGCCCAAATCCTCCGCCATCTTCGTGACCGGCATGTTCGCCATCACGGCCTGCCCGCCCTTCGCGCCATTCTTCAGCGAACTTCTCGTGCTGCGCGCCGGCTTTGCCGCGGGCCAGGGATGGGCCATGGGCCTGTTCCTGTTCTGTCTGCTCCTGGCCTTTTTTGGGTTGTCCCGCATCGTTTTCGCCGTGGTCGACGGCCGACCACGCGCGCGCCAGAACGCGCCCCGCCGAATCGCGGAAAACGTCGGACTGATTCTGCCGCCGCTGGCCCTGCTTACGGCCTCTCTCTGGCTGGGGCTTTTCACGCCGGAAGTCCTCAAGGACGCCTGGTCCGCCGCTGTCCTCCAACTCGTCGCACAGCCATGAACACACTTGCTCCCTTTTTCACCTTTGCCAACGGCTCCCGCGTTTCCTGGTCATCGGTTCCGGCCTTTTCCATCACCAAGCTGGTCCGGGTCACGGGCGAACTTCTGGATCGCGGAGCACGGATCTGCTCCTGGTTCGGCGTTCCGGAAGGAGACGAAACCATCCTGATGGCCGTTCTGGCCATGGACGCCGAAAGCGTCCTCGGCGTGGCCCGCTCCGAGCCCATCAGCGGCTCCTATCCGTCCCTGACGCCCAGATATCCCCAGGCCCACCTCTTCGAACGTGAAGTCTGGGAACAACACGGGCTGGTGCCCACCGGCCATCCCTGGATCAAACCCGTGCGCCACGCCAACGGCCCGGCTCCGGCCAACGCGCCCTTTTTCCGGGTCGATGGCGGCGAAATCCACGAAGTCGCCGTGGGGCCGGTCCACGCCGGCGTCATCGAACCGGGGCATTTTCGCTTCCAATGCCGGGGCGAGGAGGTTTTGCACCTGGAGATCGCCCTGGGCTACCAACACCGGGGCATCGAGGAACACCTCGCCGGCGGCCCGCACCGGTCCACCATGACCCAGATGGAAACCGTGGCCGGCGACACGACCATCGCCCACGCCACGGCATACGCCACGGTCATGGAAGCCCTGGGCGGGGCCGAGGCCCCGCTACGCGCCCAGTGGCTGCGCGCCCTGGCCCTGGAACTGGAACGTCTGGCCAACCATACCGGCGACATCGGCGCCCTGGCCGGAGACGTGGCCTTTTTGCCAACCTCCGCCCCCTGCGGCAAAATCCGGGGAGATTTCCTGAACCTGACCGCGCTCATGTGCGGCAACCGTTTCGGCCGGGGCCTGATCCGCCCAGGAGGCTGTCGCCACGACCTGGAACCCGAACGTCTGGAAACCCTCAAGACCCGATTGCAAACCCACCTCGCCGACGTGGACCAAGCCATGTCCTGGTTTTGGGACGCGGCCTCGGTCCGGGTCCGTTTTCGCAACGTCGGCATCGTGCATACGCCCCAGGCCGCGGACATCGGGCTAGTCGGCCCGGCCGGACGCGCCTGCGGACTGGTCCGGGATGTGCGTTTCGATCACCCGGCCGGGTGGCACCGCTTTTCCCAGGTTCCGGTGGCGGTCTGGCCCAGCGGTGACGTTTTTGCCAGGGCCAGGGTCCGATCCCTGGAAATTCAGCGCTCCGGCCGCTACCTGCTGGAACAGCTCGACAGCGCCGTGGACGGGGACATCCTGACCCCCGTCCACCCACCCCAGCCCAAAGCCCTGGCCGTGGCCCTGATCGAAGGATGGCGGGGCGAGGTCTGCCACGTGGCCCTGACCGATGCCGGCGGTCGTTTCCGGCGCTACAAGATCACGGACCCATCCTTCCACAACTGGGCCGGGCTGGCCCTGGCCCTGCGCGGCACGGACATTTCGGATTTCCCGATCTGCAACAAAAGCTTCAGCCTGTCCTACTGCGGCTTCGATCTCTAGGGGGAGCGCATGTATATTTTCGAAACCCTGGCCAACCGGCTCAAACGCGGCTGCATGACCATTGCCTTTCCCCATGGCACGGCCCCGGCACTGCCCGACCGTCACGGCGGCGCCCTGCGCCTGGACAGCACACGCTGCGCACCGGACTGCGCCCTGTGCGTCGAGGTCTGCCCCAACCAGGCCATCACCAAGGATAACGGACAGCTCCGGCTGGATCTGGGCCGATGTCTGTTCTGCGGCGACTGCGTCACGGTCTGCCCCCACGGCGCCATCCAACACACCAACGATCACCGCCTGGCCACCCGGCGACGCGAGGACCTCGTCCTGACCCCGGACCATCAGGAATTGCGTCTGGCCGAGGCCCTGGACAAGAAAATGCTCCGCCTCTTCGGCCGATCCCTGCGCCTGCGTCAGGTCTGCGCCGGTGGCTGCAATGCCTGCGAGGCGGACATCAACGTGCTTGGAACCATCGGCTGGGATCTGGGCCGCTTCGGCATCCAGTACGT
>RZYB01000123.1 GCA_009930495.1 Deltaproteobacteria bacterium | reverse complement strand
CATCCCATACACCCCGGCCATTTTCCTCACCTTCTCCATCGCCTCTTTCCTCAGCCAATCCGGTTCCAGCACTTCGAACGATTCGCCCCAGCGCAGGGCCCACCAGAGCACTTCCCTGGGTTCCTCGACGCAGACTTCGAACAGCAGTTCGTTATTATCTAATTCCGTCAAGTGCTGGCCGTTGCGGCGCATTTCCCGGATGTGGGGCGCGGCGGTGGCGTCAAAACGCAGGCGCACGGTCTGGGGCGTCTTGCCCGTGGCCATGATTCCGAACACATGGCGTTTGTACTCGGAAAATTCGTAGCCGCGCATGTTCGAAAAGGTCATTCCGGTTGGTTCGGCGCTCTGGATTCGGCAGACCTTGAGGCGGCGGATGCCCGCGCGCGCCCAGTGGTGGCCGTCCAGATACAGGGCGCCGTCGTGCAGAAAGAGTTGGTATGGGTCCATGTCGAAGGTTTCCGCTTCTCCACGTGGTTTGGCGTAGGTGATCCGCAGCCGTTTGCGTCCGATAATGCTCTTGAACAGCATGTCCTCCACCGCGTTGGGGGCAGCGCGAAGCGTCGTCCCGGTTTGCCCCAGCAGACCGGCGCAGGCGGAACAAACCTCCGGGTCCTGTATGGCCAGGAGCTTGGCCACGGCGTTTCTGGCCTGCTCGGACACAAACGAGGTCCGCATGTCGGCGAGCTGGCTCACGGCCAGGATGATGGCTAGACGCTCGTCCAGACTCAGGGCCGGGGCCAGGAGAAAGTCATCGCGTTTCAGCACGTGGCGGCGGGACTTTTTTTCGTAGACGATGTCCGCGCCGAGGTGTCGTAAAATCATGCGATATCGGCTCAGGGTGCTTTTGGTGACACCCAGCTCTTCTTGCAGTTGGGCCGGGCTGATGTCCGGATTGGTTTTCACGGCCTGGTACAAAAGCAGAACCCGAACAAGTTTTTCCGTGTCAAAGGTTGTCTGTTTCATTTTTTCCCTCATTCCCGTGTCGTGGACAACACCAAGAATCCGGATGTTCCCATACTGCTGGGACATGCATTGTTTTTGGCGAGAATTGTGTAGAGCTATTCAATGGGATGAAAATAGCAAGGAAAATGAAGAATGTATGACAAACATGCGCACCAACGTCGATATTGGTGCAGGGGGCGGAGTGGAAGGGAGTAGGGCCGGCGGATTCGGGCTGGAATGGGCCCGGCGCGTCGAGGCCGTGATCACGCCCATGGGCGGATCATGGGCGTGGAGCGGGCTGAATTTAACCGAGGAGCATGATGATTTTGGTGGCCAGAATCTTGCCGATCAGGGCCGCCGGGTAGACCGTGGCGTAGGCCGTGGCCGCGTAGGTGGTCGGGCTCAGGGCCGCGGCCGCGTCCAGGCCCGTGGTCGAGGTCATGCCGCCGGCGACCACGCCGGTCAGGCGCAAAAACGGGATGCGCAGCACGAATGCGCCTATTGCCGCTCCGGCCAGGGCCGTGCAGGTGGTGATGGCGGCACCGGCCAGGAAGAGGGGATAGCCATGTTGCGCCAGGGTCGGGATCAGGGTCGCGCCGGCCTTGGTTCCGACCACGGCCAGAAAGAGCCCCAGTCCCAGATCGCGGAGCATGGCGATGGCCGTGCCCGGCAGTTCCGTGATCACGGGGCCTATCTGGCGCAGGGCACCGAAGCCAAGGCCAGCCAGGAGCACGCCGCCCGTGGCGCCCAGGGAAAAGACGCCCAGGCCGGGCAGGTACAGCGGCACGGCGCCAAACAGCATGCCGCAGAACAATCCGGCCAGAATGACCACCACGCTGACCACGTACAGGGCGCGGACATCGTCGCCCAGCAGCTTCTTGACGTTTTCCAGGGCATCCGGGTGGCCGACGACGTGCAGAATGTCGCCCTGATTGACGCGCACATTGGCGCCCGCCGGACAGTCGAATCCGTTGCGGGTGATCCGCGAAACCTGGACCCCGTAGGCATGGCTCAGATTCAGGGCGCGTAGGGTTTTTCCGGCCACTTCGGGGCGGGAGAGCAGGATTTCCCGTTTGGCCAGTCCGGCGCCAACGGCCAGATCGGCTTCGACGCGGGGGCCGATAAGAATTTCGGCCTGACGCAGCATGTCTTCCGTCCCCACCACGCGCACGGTGTCACCCATGCCCAGCGCGCATTCGGCCGTGGCCAGTTCCGGGGTTCGCGCGTCGTGGCGCAGAACGCGGGTGATGGTCACGCCGGCCATGCCTTCGGGCAGAACATGGCTCAAGGGGCCGACGCAGAGGTTGGGGTTGGTCACGCGCAGGTGGGTGAAGTCTACCCCTGGATGTTGCCGGGTGAGTTCTTCCTCCATGCGTTTTTCCTCGACCCGGATGGATGCGCGGAGCATGAGTGGCATGAACTTGATGACCAGCACCGCGCCGATCACGCCGAACGGATAGGCCACGCCGTATGCCGCCGGCGCCTGACTGTCGTGGGCCATCTCCACGGCCACGGCTAGGGACGGCGTCGAGGTCAGGGCACCGGCGAAAAGCCCGGCCGCGATGTCCGGCGAGAGGTCAAGGCCCGCCGCCAGCCCCAGGGTCACGGCCAGGCCCACGGCCGCCATGGTCAGGGCGCACAGGCCCAGGCGCAGGCCGCCGCGTTTCATGGAATGCAGGAAGCCCGGGCCGGCCTGTTGGCCCACGGCGTAGATGAACAGGGTCAGACCCAGGGATTGCAGCACCGGCGGCAGGTTGAATCCGGCCAGACCCAGGGCCAAACCGGAAAAAATGATGGCCGAGGACCCCAGGCTGAAGGACCAGAGCCGAATACGGCCGAGCAGATGGCCGGACAGAATCACGGCCAGCAGCACAAAAATGGGGTTGTTCAGGAGTTCCACACGCGCCTCGTCATTGTCATTGTTCAGTCAACCAACGCGCCCGGAGCTACTCTTTTTGCGCGTGAAGGCAAGAGGAAGATGGGAGCGCGGCATCCATGGGCCAGGCACGACGCGGCCGCGTGAAACATGCGCCGCCTCCGGGCGGAATGTCGGGCAAAAAAGCCAGGGCGGACGCATGTTGAGCCTTGCTTCTGGATTATGTATGACAGCGCTCGGTACCAAATGCGTGGTGATGGCGCGAATTTATGTATTGTGGTATAACTATCTGAATATGCTTAATTTTATATTTTTTTCAGCTCTTGACCATTGAATCGAGGACATTTAAGGCACGCCCATGGCAAAGAAACATGCAATGAAATCCGTGGTTTTTTGGGTGGTTTGGCTGATGGCCCTGGCCTTGGTCGGCGAGGGCGTTCCGGCTCGCGCCGACGTGTACCGCGCGTCCGTGGCTCCCAGGCCGGCGACCTCGGCGGCGCCGTCCTCGAAGTCCGGAAACTCGGTCCAGGCATCCACGTCGTCCAAGGCATCCAAGGCCACGACCTCCCCCCAAAAAACGCGGGTTCAGCCCTCGGCGCCTGCCAAGAAAAAAGGGGCGGTGTCGGCCGCGAAAAGCAAGAGCGCGGTCAAGAAAGAGGGACGGCCCACCAAAAGCGTGAAAAAGTCGGCCAGCAAGACCGTGCGGAAAAAGACCACGGCCCCGGCCCGGGTCAAGGCGTCGTCCACGACGACGCGGTCGGCTCAGAAAAAAGTTGCCGTCAAATCGAAAAAGTCCTCCAAGCTTCGGCCAGCGGCGAAGGGCAAGGGAACGAGTAGCCGGAAAGCGCGCAAATCGGCGGCCATTCCGGTCCGGAGTGGAGCCTCCAAGGACCTGCATCTCAACGTCAAATCGGCGCTGCTCATCAATATGAGCACGGGGAAGGTCTATTTCGAGCAGAACGCGGACAAATCCATTGCTCCGGCGTCCATCACCAAGCTTTTGACCCTGTATCTGGTTCGCGAGGCCATGGCTCGGGGGAGTCTCAAGGGCTCGACGCCCATTCCGGTCAGTTCCCTGGCGGTGCGGACCGGTGGTTCGAGCATGAGCCTGCGGCGGGGCGAGCGGGTTCCGCTGACCGAGTTGATCAAGGGCATCAGCGTCGTTTCGGCCAACAACGCCTGCGTGGCCATTGCCGAATATCTCGGCCAGGGAGACATGAACCATTTTGTCCGGCAGATGAACGCCAAGGCCAAGGCCCTGGGCATGACCCAGAGCCGGTTTCGCAACCCCAATGGCCTGCCCGCGCCCGGCCAGCTGTCCACGGCTCGGGACATCGCCAAGCTCTCCATGGCCTATTTGCGGACCTTCCCCGAATCCTTGTCCGTGCACTCCATGACGACCCACACGTATCACGGCGCTACCCATCGCAACGCCAATTCCCTGTTGCGCACGTATCGGGGCGTGGATGGCCTCAAGACCGGTTTTGTTTGCGCTTCGGGCTACAACATCACGGCCACGGCCAAGCGCGGCAAGACCAGACTTCTGGCCGTGGTGCTCGGTGCCCAGAGCGCGGCCATCCGCCAGGTCGAAACCGCGCGCCTGCTCGACTATGGCTTCAAGCGCGTTGTCGCCGATGGAGGCGACGCCACCTTGGCCCGCAAATGAGATGGCCCGCATTGTCCCGAAGGCCCCGCGTTGAACGGGGTTTTTTGTTTGGTGGGAGGCCATGAGCCGCCAGGAGGTTGATATGGCCCGGATTCTCGCCGCCGATATCGGCGCGACCAACAGCCGCTTCGGCCTGTTCGAGATGGAATCGGCGCAGGACCCCCGGCTTGTGCTGTCGCGCGAACTGCCGACAGCCGAGGCAGTGTCCTTCGCGGATATGTTGACGCGTTTGGCCGGGGTGGGACTTGGCGTGCGCGACACTTCCGTTGCCGGCACGGTTCTGGCCGTGGCCGGGCCGGTTCGGGACGGGCGCTGCCAGTTGACCAATGCCGCCTGGGACATCGACCTTGCCCGTCGGGACGGCCTGCCCGAGGCACGGACAGTGTTGATCAACGATTTCGTGGCCCAGGCCCTGGGCTGTCTGACGGCTCATGTCCGGTCCACGGCCACGGTTGTTCAGGCCGGAGTGGCCCGGCCCGGCGTCATCGCGGCCGTTGGCGCGGGCACGGGGCTTGGCGCCTGTGCCCTGATTCCCCATCCGGATGTTCCGGGGCGTTTTCTTCCCGTGCCGACCGAGGCCGGGCATGCGCCCCTGGCTTTTTTGACCGCGCGGGAATTCGCCTTTCAGGAGTTTATCCTCCGGCGCACGGGAGCCTCCCATGCCTGTGGCGACGTGGTGGCCTCGGGGCGTGGCCTTGGCTTCATGCATGAGTTTTTGACCGGCAAAAAATTGAGCCCGGCCGAGGTGGCGGCGGAAATCGGACCGGACAGCGAGACCACGGCCTGGTTCGCCCGTTTTTATGGCCGCGTGTGCCGGATGTTCGCCCTGCATGTCCTGCCGCTGGGCGGGCTTTTTGTGTGTGGCGGCCTGGCGGCCAAGAATCCTCATTTCGTGACCCATCCGGAATTTTTACGCGAATTCACGGACTGCCCGAACTATGCGGATCTGCTCGCCGAGATTCCCATCCGCCGGGTGACCAGCCCGGCTGCCGGTTTGTTTGGGGCCGCGGAATACGGGCGCACGCTGCTGGACGCGGCCCATGACTGAAACGACGCCGCATACGGAATTGTCGTGTCGGCGGCGACGTTTTTGTGGGCATGGTCTTTTGTGAAGTGTAGTATTCCAAAGGGTTGTGAATGGCACGCTGTCTGCTTCCAAGAAGCAAACAGGAGGTGCCCATGCCCACCATCTTTACGCCTTTTGGTCCCGTCAACGCCCTTCCCGGAGTGGAATACTATTCCGACGGCCAAGTCCGTTCTTGCATTGCCGCCACGAGTTCTCCCCTGGACACGCCCCTTGGCGTTCTTATGCCCCAGTTCACGGCCAACACCCTGCGCAAGCGGCAATTGCCGGTCATTGCCTTTCATCCCAATGGCATGATCCGGACGCTACCCCTGGAGGATGAAACTAACATTCCCACGCCCATTGGCGAGATGCCGGCGGAGCAGGTCACTTTTTACGAGGACGGCGCGCTTAAGCGGGTTTTTCCGCTCAACGGCGCCCTAAGTGGGTATTGGACCCAGGAGGATGAGGGGAAGCTGGTCCGCTCCCTGGCCTTGGACACGCCCTTGGGCCGGATTCATGCCTCGCTGGTGTCCGCCTATTTCGCTCCAAACGGCCGGCCGCGCAGTCTGACCCTGTGGCCCGGAACAACCCTGGCCGTGCCGGGTCCGGTGGGGTCGATCCTGACCCGCGTCGGGATTTCCTGGGACGACAGCGGCGTGCTGGCCTCCCTGGAACCAGCCGGCCCGACGGTCGTGCCCACGCCCATTGGTCCGCTTGTGGCCTATGATTCGGATGCCGTGGGCATCTGCGGTGACCGCAATTCATTGCGTTTTCGTCAAAATGGGGCCGTGCTCGGCCTTGTCACCACGGCCCATGCCTTTGACGTTGTGCTGGAAAATGGAAGAACGCGACGCCTGTCCCCGCTCTTGAGAATAAATCCGTGCGATGGAGAGTCGCGCGAGCCGGCACCCATTGCCGTGGAGTTCGGCGGCGGGCAGGTTGCCTTTTTCGTACCCGGTCAGCCCAAGCTCGTCGTCCCCGAGGAGCGGGTTACGGTGTCTTGTTTTGTGATGCCCCTGCCCGCGTTTGGCACGGTTTGCCGTCTGGGCGCGGGCACATTGGGTTAGCCCGCTGCCCGGCGCAGGGCGGCCAGAAAGCGGGAACGCAGTTTGTCGCCCAGAAGCGCCCGTTTGACGGGCGGCAATTTTAGAAAGCCGCCGACCAGGGCGCGCATGAAGGCCTGGGTCCGGCTTTGAGGGTTGTCGAAGAGGAAGGTCTGGAAGGTGTTCCGCTCCAGGGCCTGGAGCATGACCCGTTCGAAGCTGTCCTCCGGATGCAGGACTTTTTGCGGCCGGGCCCGGAGGGTGATGGCCTTGGTCGGACAGGCCAGGGCGCAGACTCCGCAGCCCAGACAGATTTCAGTCACGCGGGCCAGTTTTTTCGTGCGTCCGTTTTCCTCCACGGTGTCCATCGTGATGGCGTTCACCGGACAGGCCTTGGCGCACAGGCCGCAGCCGACGCAGTCCCTGGCGTTGATTCCGGCCACGAAGCTGGAAGTGACCAGGATGCCCGTGTAGCCCGTCTCGCGCACGCCCTGGAGGAGGTTACAGCAGCAGCCGCAGCAGTGACAGATGAAGCCGGCGTCCTGGCGCACATTGTCCGTGGACAGGGTCAGGCCCAGATCGCGGGATCTGGCCAGGATGTCGCGCATTTCCGTCTTGTCGATGGGCCGGGCGAATCCGTTGCGGATCAGGAAACGGGCCGCCGAGCCCATGGACGTGCAGGTCTCCATGGGCGCGCGGCAGGGCGGGTGCCCCAGATGATGTTTTTCGTGGCGACAGGAGCACAGACCCACGGAAAACTCCGTGTGCTCCTCGACGAGGGCCGAGGCCTTTTCGTAGTCCAGGATTTCCACATGCTCGCCCAGGGTTTCCTCGTGGGGCAGGGCGCGCATGACCGAGACCCGTTGCCCGTCGCCGAAATTCGTGTCCAGGAATTTCGTGTCTCCGAACATATAGGCCGAGAACAGCTCGGCCCAGCGTTTTGCCGGCAGGTCCGTCCCCGTGCGCATCATCGTGAATTCAAAGAAGCCGATGACGATGGGGCTGACCATGTACAGGTATTCCTCGCCATTCCAGATATCCATGACCAGTCCCTTGGCGCAGAGGCCGTCGAGGCCGGCCCGGAGCTCGTTTTCGGGCTTTCTGGTCATGCGGGCAATGCGGGAGAGTGTCGCGGGCCGATAGGGCAGGCGAATGATCAGTTCGGCCTCGGCCGGTGTGTAGAGTTCGCGGACCAGATCCTGAAAGACTGGGGTCCAGGGCGTGCGCACCGGAGCCTGGTCCAGGCGTCGGCCCAGTTGGCGGTAGATGTCCTTGCTGGCGATGTGTCCCATGGTCGGTCCTTTGGGTTGAAATCCATGCGGCCGCTTCTTCATTCTGTGCTTTGTCCCGGATTGCAAGGGAAACCGTTTCCTTCGTTGACAAGATGGCGCGACTGGTTCAAAAATTGGTCCAACCAATTTTCAGGGGCCGGCATGTCGTTGGTCCGCAACCCAGGGGGAACCATGTTTGAAGTGCTTGCCTTGTATGTGGTCGTGGGGGCCGTGGCCGGAGTTCTGGCCGGGCTGTTGGGCGTCGGCGGTGGGCTGGTCATCGTGCCCATGCTGGTTTTTTGCATGGAACTGCAACAACTGCCGCAGGAGCTGATCATGCATCTGGCCCTGGGCACGTCCATGGCCAGCATCATGTTCACCTCGGTATCGAGCTTCATGGCCCATCACCGCCGTGGCGCGGTGGACTGGTCCGTGGTCCGGCGCATCGTGGCCGGCATT
>RZYB01000122.1 GCA_009930495.1 Deltaproteobacteria bacterium | reverse complement strand
CCGTGGGGCGGCTCATCCCGGACTTCATGGGGCGCGACGAGAGCGCCGACGAGGAGAGTTTCAGCTCTGGATTGCTGGAATATCCGCACTATACCCGGCCCGAGGAGTATGAGGGTTTTGGCGTGCCGGACGTGCTGTCCTCGGGGCATCATGGGCGCATCGCCGAATGGCGCCGGCAAAAAAGCCTGGAAGCGACCCTGGCCCTGCGCCCGGACCTGTTGGACCGGGCGGCGCTGACGAACGAGGACGTGCGTTATCTCGGAACCCTTGACCGCGCGCGGCGCGGCCGGAACCTGTTCGTGGCGCTGGTGCACTATCCGGTGGAGAACAAATCCGGCCAGACCATCACAACTTCTTTGACAAATTTGGATCTCCACGATATTGCGCGCGTTTCATGCACCTATGGGCTTGGCGGTTACTATGTCTGCACGCCGGTCCGCGATCAGCAGGATTTGGCCCGGACCCTGATTGGGCATTGGCGCGACGGCCTTGGCCTCCAGGCCAATCCGGACCGGAGCGAGGCGCTCGGCCGGGTGCGGGTGGTCGATGTGCTGGACAGTGCCGTGAGTGACGTCACCAGCCGTTGCGGGCGACGTCCCAAGGTGGTCTGCACCAGCGCCAAGGCGGGTACCCTGACCTATCCGCGCGTGGCGGAGTGGTTGCGGGACGAGCCGGTTCTGCTGGTCCTGGGTACGGGGCATGGCCTGCACGGTTCCGTCGTCGCCCAAGCCGACGGCATGTTGCGGGCTATTCGATTTCTGGATAGGTACAATCACCTGTCCGTACGCTCCGCCGCGTCCATCATGGTGGACCGCCTGTTGGGCGACGCGGGCTAACGCACACACTCGGCAGCTCAATCGGCTGCTTCAGATAAAGGAGACAACCATGAACATCATTCAAAAGATTGAAAATGAGCAGCTGCGTGCCGACATTCCCAAATTTCGGGCTGGCGACACGGTCAAGGTGCATACCCGGATCATCGAGGGCGAAAAGGAGCGTATCCAGGTTTTTCAGGGCGTGGTGTTGCGCCTCAAGCGTGGAACCACGGACAGCACCTTTGTCGTGCGCAAGATGTCCGACGGTGTCGGCGTGGAACGTATTTTTCCCCTGCACGCGCCCTGTATCGATCGCATCGAAGTGATTTCCGAGGGCGTGGTCCGTCAGAGCCGCATCTACTACCTGCGCAAATTGAAAGGCAAGGCTGCCCGCATCAAGACCAAGAAGTCCTGGTAACCCACGTTGCGTGACTCGACAGGCGACGAGATTCCGCCTTTTGAGTTTTACGAGGCGGCGGGGATCGACGAGGCCGGAAGAGGCTGTCTTGCCGGGCCGGTCGTGGCCGGAGCTGTTATTCTGCCTCCAGATTATGATTTGCCCGGATTGACCGATTCCAAGAAAATCACCGCGCGAAAGCGGACTGTGCTCGCACAAGCCATCAAGGCCCAGGCAGTGTCCTGGGCCTTAGGTTTTTCCTGGCCACGGGAAATCGAGCGCGTCAACATTTTGCAGGCCACCTTGCTCGCCATGTCCAGGGCGCTCGAGGCCCTGGCCGTCCGTCCGCGTCGGGTGCTCGTCGATGGCAACCGTCCTTTTGCCTGCGCCCTGCCGCTGCGGACAGTGGTTGGCGGAGACGCCCTGTGCCCGTGCATTTCGGCGGCGTCCATCCTGGCGAAAACCTTTCGGGACGATCTCATGTGTCACCTGGATGGGCTCCACCCCGGGTATGGGTTGGCCGTGCACAAAGGGTACGGAACCCGGGAGCATTTGAGCGCGTTGCGTCGTTTGGGTCCAAGTTCCATTCATCGAATGACTTTTCGGGGCGTTCGCCCGGAGTCCAGGGAGCGTCTCCTGTGTCTGCCGGGCATTTGATGACGGGGCGGGCCGGCGAGGATCTTGCCGCCGCGTTTCTGATGGAAAAAGGGTGGCGTGTGCTGGAACGCAATTTTCGGTGCCGGGATGGTGAACTGGATTTGATTGGCGAAGATCGGGACGCTTTGGTTTTCGTCGAGGTCAAGACGCGGTCCACAACCGTGCGCGGCGAGCCGGGCGAGGCTGTTGGCCGGGCCAAACAGGTGCGCATGATCCGAGCCGCGTCGCGGTATTTGACCCGGGAGCGATCCTGGGACAGAAGTTGCCGCTTCGATCTGATCGCGGTCGTTTTTCGCGATGGCCGGGCAGATATCGGACACTGGGAGGATATCATCGATGTGCGGAACGCTTTGGGTCGTGGCCACCCCGCTTGGCAACCTTGGTGATTTTTCTCCGCGGGCCAGGCAGGTTTTGGAAGAGGCCGAGGTGATCCTCGCCGAAGACACGCGTCGGGCTGGGCAGTTGCTGCATCTGGTCGGTATCGCTCCCAAGCGTCTGGTCAGCCTGCACGAGCACAACGAAACCGGGCGCATCGCCGATGTTCTGGACTGGCTGCGGGACGGGCGACGGGTGGCCGTGGTGTCCGACGCCGGCACGCCGCTGATCGCCGATCCTGGCTACCGATTGGTGGCTGCCTGCCGGGCCCAGGGTCTGCCTGTGGTGCCCGTGCCCGGCCCGTGCGCGCCCATCGCGGCCCTCATGGCGAGCGGGCTCCCTCCCTATCCATTTGTGTTTTTGGGTTTTTTGCCGCGAAAAAGTGGTGATGCCCGGGAACTGCTGCATGGATATACGCAGATTCAGGCCACCTTGGTTTTCTTTGAGCGCAAGAACCGGGTGCCCGAGAGCCTGGCTCTGGCCCACCAGGTTTTGGGCGAGAGGGAATTTTGTTTGGCCCGGGAATTGACCAAGAAACATGAGCAGTTTATTAGTGGAAGGCTTGGTCAACCCTTTGAATGCGATGATGAATTACTGGGCGAGGTGACCGTGGTCATTGGCCCGCCCCACGACGTGCCATCTTCGACCCGCGAGGACGTGCTTGCCGTGATTTCCACCATGAAGGATCGCGACCAAAAGCCCAGGGATGTTGCCCGATGCGTTCAGGCCCGGGTCCGGGGCTGGTCGGTCAAGCAGATCTATGAACTGCTGCAACTCGGCTCCAGGGCGGACTAGGCCAATGGACGCGCGCGTGTTGCTGCGGGTCTTCCTGCGTACATATTTGGTTGGCTCCACGTTTAATACCAAGGGTATGCAGAATGTCGGCTTGTCCTATATCATGGAACCCGGTCTGCGGGCCTTGCATGGGAATGACCGCGCGGCGCTGCGCAAGGCCAGGAACAGATATCTGAAGCATTACAACACACATCCCTTTTGGACGCCCCTGGTGGTGGGCATTTTTTTGTCCATGGAAACCAAGATCGCGGCTGGCCTTCTGCCGCCGGATCTGTTGTCCAAACTGCGGGCGACAACGGTCTATGCCTTGTCCGCCCTTGGGGATTCGTTTTTTGGCGGTAGTTTTCTGGTCATGTGGTCCTTGGTCGGAGTGAATCTGGCTGTCCGGGAACATCTGGGCATGCTGGCGGCCTGGATGACGTTGTGCCTGATTGGCCTGCAGGTGTTCAAGGCCTATACCTTTGGACGCGGCTACGCCCAGGGATTGGCGTTTTTGCAACGCTTGAAATCCTGGAATCTGATCGATTGGGGCACGCGGATCAAATGGTTCAATGGCCTGCTCCTGGCGCTTTTCGCCGTGGCCATCCTGCCGGGTACCGGCCCATGGCGTCTGGCTTGGGCCGTGGCGGCGGCGCTGGCCGCCCTTGGCAGCGTCTTTCGGACCAGGGATCGGTGCGTGCTCTTGGCCGCGCTCGCGTTTTTGGGGTTGGCGTTTCCCTGGGATCGTTTTCCGGACTGGCTTGGGATGTAGGAGAGGATATGGGCGACGTACAGGAGATGGTCATTCTGGTTACGAACAGCCTTGGATTGCACGCCCGACCCGCCGGGAAGATTTCCCGGGAGGCCCAGCGCTATGCCGCGTCCATCACCATCCATTCCCAGGACGCGGAGGCCGATGCCAAATCGATTCTCGATGTTCTGACCCTGGCCGCGCCCCAGGGCACGGAACTGACCCTGCGCGCGCACGGCCCGGACGCGGCCCTGGCCCTGGAAGGCCTGAGCCGCTTGTTCGAGGAAAAATTCGGAGAGGAACGGTGAGTTCGGCTAAAATCCTGCACGGCATTCCTGTTTCGGCTGGCGTGGCCATTGGTCGAGCCTATGTGTTGAGCAGGTGTCACTTTTCGGGGACGGCCCGGCAGGCGGTGGGCGGGGTGGACGTGCCCGTGGAGATCCAGCGTCTGGACCGGGCCTTCGACGCCGCCCGCGACGACTTGGAACGGATTCTCATGCTGGTCCCCGAGGATTTGAAGGAACACGCCGCCATCATTGAATCCCACCTGATGATGCTCAAGGACCAGAAATTCCGGAAACGCTGCCTGGATCATATCGCATCCGCCCAGATCAACGCCGAATGGGCCTTGGAACGGGGCGTGGGCGAGGTGGAGGAAATTTTCGCGGCCATCAACGACGAATACCTGCAACAGCGCATGCAGGATGTCCGTCTGGTGGCCGAACGGGTTCTGGCCAAGCTTTCGGGGCGCGAAACCGGTCTCAAGGCGATCACGCATCGCGCCATTCTTCTGGCCCATGACCTTACCCCGGCCGACACCATTGAGCTGGAAGTCAACAAGATCATGGCCTTCGCCACGGCCCAGGGCGGCAAGACCTCTCACGCCGGCATCCTGGCCCGGTCGCTGCAGATTCCGGCCGTGGTCGGCGTCGAGGATTTGGTCGAGACCGTGCCCGAGGGCCAGATCATCATCCTGGATGGATTTCACGGCCGCGTCATTTTGAGTCCGGACGAGGAGGAATTGGCCCGCTATACCGAGCTGCAGGCCCAATTTGAGTCCTATCAGGCGACCATCATGCGCTCCTGCCATCTGCCGGCGGAAACCATCGACGGCTACCGGGTGCAGGTTCTGGCCAATATCGAACTGTTCGAGGAAGTGGTCGCGGTCAATGACAACGGCGGAGAGGGCATCGGACTCTACCGGTCGGAGTACAGCTATCTGGCCCGGTCCAAGATGCCCACGGAAGAGGAGCTGACCGAGATCTACATGGATCTTGCCGCCTTGGTCGCGCCCAAGAAGCTGGTCATCCGCACCCTGGACGTGGGCGCGGACAAGCTGATGCGTTCGCAAACGCCCAGCGAGGGCAATCCGGCCCTGGGCCTGCGGGCCATCCGTTATTGCCTGAAGAACCGGGATGTGTTCCGGACCCAGCTGCGGGCTATCTTGAAGGCCAGTGTGCTCGGCAACGTGTCCATCATGTTTCCCATGATCTCCGGCTTGCAGGAATTGGTCGAGGCCAAGAAGTTCTATCGCGAGGTGCAGCGGGAGCTGCATGCCGAGGGTGTCAGCTTCCGGGAGGACATGCCGCTGGGGATCATGATCGAGGTGCCCAGCGCCGTGTCCACGGCGGATTTTTTGGCGCGCGAGGTTGATTTTTTCAGCATCGGCACCAATGATCTCATTCAGTACACGCTGGGTATCGACCGCACCAACAAGGATGTGTCCTACCTTTACCAGCCCCTGCATCCGGCCATCGTGCGGTCCATCAAGTGGGTCGTGGACTCGGCCCATCGGGCCGGGATCGAGGTCTGTCTGTGTGGCGAACTGGCCGCCGACCCGTTCTGCATTCCGGTCATCATGGGCATGCAGATGGATTCCATCAGCCTCGGCCCGCACGCCATTCCGGGTATCAAGCGGATCATTCGCCAGGCTTCCATGGAGGAGTGCACGGCCCTCTTGAAACAGGTCATGGCCAGCCAGTCCGTATCCCGCAACAACAAGCTCGTCCGGGACATGATTTTTCGGCGTTTTCCGGAAGAACTCATGTTTTACGCTTCCCGTCTCGACGAGGATTTCAGCTGATCTTCAAGGAAAGAGCTATGTGCGCCAAGCCCCTGGGCATCAAGATCATCGCGGCCAACCGCAAGGCCCGTCATTTTTACGAGTTATTGGATTTCATCGAAGCCGGGATCATGTTGACCGGGTCCGAGGTCAAGTCCTTGCGCGATGGCAAGGTCAATTTCATGGACGGCTATGTCCGTATTTCAGGCGGCGGCGAGGCGTTTTTGTCCGGCGTGCACATTTCCACCTACACCAATGCCGGGTACGCCCAGCATGACCCGGACCGGGAGCGCAAGCTGCTCATGCACAAGCACGAGATCGCGAGTCTCAAGGCCAAGATGGAGCAGAAAGGTCTGACCCTGGTGCCGACCAAACTCTATTTCAAGAATGGGAAGATCAAGCTCGAACTGGCCCTGGCCAAGGGCAAGAAGGTCCATGACAGGCGCGAGGATCTGAAGCAGAAGGCCATCAATCGGGACACGGAGCGGGAGCTGAATCGTTCCTGAGGCCGGCCCCGCGCCCATCGGATCACGGGCGAGATGCGGCCCGGAGTGGCGGTCGCATGTTTTCTAGCCGCGCGTTTGGTCCAGGAATTGGTCCGTGGTCAGGCAGGCAATGCCCACGTCGCGGATGTCGCGGATGTTGGCGTGATGGATGTCCGGCGTTTTCGAGGACGTGGCGTCGGTCAGCAAGAGCATTTCGTAGCCCAGGCTCAAACCGTCGAACAGGGTGGCGCGCAGGCAAAAGGGCAGTTGGGTGCCGGTGACGGCCAGGCGGGTGACGCCCTTGCGGCGCAGGATCAGATCCAACTCCGTGAACATGAAGGCGCTGAAACGCTGCTTGACGACGCGGTACTCGCCATCCACCGGTTCCAGGCCCGGCGCGATGCGGCAGCCCTGGGTACCGGGCACGACCATGGGCCGCTTGTCGAATGCCTCCTGGCGGCAGATTTCCACGTCCGAACCGTCGGCGCGGTACTCGCGCACGATGTGCAAGACCGGCCATTCCAGTTCCCGAAAACGGGTCAGTACCCGGCGGATGACGGGAATGGTCGCGTGGGCTCCGGCAACCTCGCAGGCGCCGCCGGGCACGGCGAAATCGTGTTGCATGTCAATGATGAGCAGGGCTGTCTGGTGCATGGCTGTCCTCGCGCGGTTGTCAATCCCCTGAATCTGCCCTAGTGCGAACCTCGCGGCTGGGGCGTGAAACCTGCCGCGTTCTTTAGCCGGAAGCCCGGGTTCCGGCAAGAAGACGTGTATCCCCAAGACGACACAGTCGGGAGTATTCATGATCGGTTATTTGACCAAGAAGATATTCGGGTCCAGGAACGAGCGCTATCTGAAATCCCTCAGGCCCATGGTGGCCAGAATCAACGCCTTGGAAGAGGGCCTGCTCGCCCTGACGGACGAGGATTTTCCGGAACGCATCCGGCGGTATCGGGAGGAGGTCGCGGGCGGTCGGGCCCTGGACGATCTGCTGCCCGAGGTTTTCGCCCTGACCCGCGAGGCCAGCAAGCGAGTGCTGGGCATGCGTCATTTCGACGTGCAGCTCATGGGCGGCATGATTTTGCACCAGGGCAAGATCGCGGAAATGAAGACCGGCGAAGGCAAGACCCTGGTCGCCACCCTGCCCGTGGTCTTGAACGCCCTGTCCGGCAAGGGCGTGCACGTGGTCACGGTCAACGATTACCTCGCTAGCCGTGACGCGGCTTGGATGGGCAAGCTCTATACTTTTTTGGGGTTGTCCGTGGGCGTCATCGTGCATGGCCTGACCGACGCCGAGCGTCAGATCGCCTACGGGGCCGACGTGACCTACGGCACCAACAACGAGTTCGGGTTTGATTATCTGCGCGACAACATGAAGTTCTACAAGGACCAGCTCGTGCAGCGTCCGCTCAACTTCGCCATCGTTGACGAGGTGGATTCCATTCTCATCGACGAGGCGCGGACGCCGCTGATCATTTCCGGGCCGGGCGAAAAGTCCACGTCCATGTATGCCCGCATCGACGCCATCATTCCCAAGCTGGCGCGCGACGAGGATTTCAGCATCGACGAGAAGGCCCGGACCGTGGTCCTGACCGACGAGGGCGTGGGGCATTGCGAGGAGATCATGGGGGTTGGCAATCTGTTCGATCCGGCCAATATCACCGTGCAGCATCATATTTTGCAGGCCCTGCGCGCCCACTATCTGTTCACCCGGGACGATCATTACATCGTCAAGGACGGCCAGGTGGTCATTGTCGATGAGTTCACGGGCCGGCTCATGCCGGGGCGTCGCTTCAGCGACGGCCTGCATCAGGCTCTGGAGGCCAAGGAAGGAGTCAAGGTCGAGGCCGAAAACCAGACCCTGGCCTCCATCACCTTTCAGAATTTTTTCCGCATGTATGAAAAATTGTCGGGCATGACCGGCACGGCCGACACCGAGGCCGTGGAATTCCAGCAGATCTACGGATTGGAAGTCATTGTCGCTCCGCCCAACAAGGTCATGGTCCGCAAGGATTTTCCCGATGTCATCCTCAAGACGCAGAAGGAAAAGTTCGAGGCCATCGTCGAGGA
>RZYB01000121.1 GCA_009930495.1 Deltaproteobacteria bacterium | reverse complement strand
GGGACGGGGATATGGGCGCGATCAGTTCGGCCATGTCCAGTCGGGCGGTCCAGGTGTCGGGGCCGTTGTAGAGGACCAGGGGAAAGAGCGGCGGCAGGGCGTCGCCATTGGCGATAAGCCCGCTGCGGATGAGGTCCTGGTACAGGAGGCCGGCATAGGTCATGATGCGCAGGGCCATCCAAGGGTCCACGGCGCTTTGGAATTCGATCAGCAGATAGACGTAGATCCAGTCGCCGCGAAAACGGACGCGCCAGACGATGTCATCGTGGCGTTCGCGGAGATCGTCGCTGACGTAGCTGCCGTTCTGGCGTTCCAGAGTGGAAAAATCCAGCCCGCGGACCCAGTCCTCGGGCACGAAGTCCCGGATCAGGCTTTCGACCATTTCCGGATGGCTGAAGAGGCTTTTGTACGAGCCGTCATGGGGAATACGGGTACTCATGACTTGGCTATGACAGGGCCGTGCTTTTCTGGCAAGCCGTGCTCCCGCGAGATGTTTTGGCCCGTTATGGACCCTGACCGGCCTTGCGTGTATCCACGTCCGTCATGGATCATCAGGACATCCTTTTCAAATTGAGCGGACTCACCAGCCGCTTTCCGCGTGGACTGGAGTTGTCCGTCCAGGATTTGGTTTTCGTCGGCTGGCTCTATTTCCGGGAAAACGCCACGGAGTTGTCCCGGATCACGGATCGGGAGCTGCGCCAGCAACTTCTCCATGCCGCCGCGCAACTGGGCATGGATCGGGACGCGCTTCAGCCCGTGGCGGCCATAGACCGCCTTGTTCGTTTTCGTCTGGTCCGGGCCTCGGTCACGGAAGGCAGAACCCAGGAATATTGTCTGACCCGTCTCGGGCGCAGCCTGGCCAGGGACCTCTTGGAAGAGGCCGACTACGGCAGCGAGGATTTGTGCACGCTGCTCAATCAGGCCCATGCTTCCCTGCGCCAGGAAATGGCCGCGTCCGACGCCGTGGCCCTGACCAAATGGCTGCGGCATTTTTTCCACGGCACGATTCGGGAAAAGATCGAATACAAGTTGCAGGCCATCGAGGAAGGCTTGCTCGATCAGGAGCAGACGGCCAAGCGCCTTGGTGGCGGCCAGGACGAACAGGCCTTTGAAATGGCGCTGGCCACTGTGCGCAAGGGGCGGGAATACCTGGATGAACTACTCGATGCCGTGCAGGATGGCTCGGCCTACCTGCCGCTCATGGCTGCCCTGACGGAATGCCTTGATGCGTATGCGGGGGATGAGTTGCAATCCGGCATCGAGCGGGCCCTGGATTTTTTGGAGGGGTTGCGGCTGCGGATCGAGACCATGCTCGCCCATTTGGTGCGCTTTGTCCGGCAGTGCGTGGCGTATCAGTCTTTCGTGGGGTCCCTGTCGCGGCGGGACGCCCTGGGACGCATCCAGCTTGATCTGCTCCGCCGGGCCTTGCGCACGCCCGTGACCATGCCCGTCGTCGGTCAGGGTCGGCCCTGCGCCATTCATTTGGACTGGAACGCCGTGCAGAGCCAGGCTGCCGTGGAGCTGGACGGGGACATCCTGAGCGCCTTGAGCGCGTTCGTGCCGGAACCGGTCAAAACCATGCGGGCCCCCTGGAAGGATGCTTTTTTGGCGGCCGCGCGTGCCGCCTGGAGTGCCCCGTCATTGGTCGCCGTGCCGCTGTCCGAATGGATTGGGGCGTTGCTGTCGGATCTACCGGACGACGTTGACGCCGACGCCGAGCTTCTGGCCCTGTGGCTTTTGCTGGGCGACATGCCGACCTGGACCCCGGAAGCGCGGCTGTGTCCCGGCTTTGGGCCATGGATGCCCCTGGGCGCGGCTTTGGTGCAACCGGTCATTCTCCAAAAGGAAATCACATGCACGACGAGATGAACCCAGGGGTGGATACCGCGCGGGACGAGGGTGATGTGCTCATGGCTTCGCCGGCCCTGTCCCGGCGGATAATCCACCGTCTGCAGCGTGGCGAGCATATCGACCCGTTTTTGGCGGCGGAGTTTCGTTTTTTGGAGCGCCACCGCTCGGCCTGGGAGGGATTTTTCCGATTCCTGGGCTATTTTTTGTGCCGGGGCGATATGGGTGGGGAGAGCTTTTTTTATCTCAAGCCCGACTCCGGCATGGTCCGCTCCGAACGTCTGAGCCGGGGCGCGACCTTCATGGGCATCTACCTTTCCTGGCATTTTCTGACCCAGGGCGTGGACGGGCTGGATTCCGTGCCGGCGGCGGAACTGGCCGGCCTGATGCTGGGACAATTCGACTTCAACATGCTCGCCCCGGTCTTCGTGCCCCGGACCGGACGTGGTCGACAGCGGGCCGAGACCGAACAGAACCGGGACAAGGTCCTCGCGGCCATGAAAACGGCCCTGAACGAACTGGTCAGGTACCGTTTCGTGGAGCTGCGGCCGTCCGTGCGCGCGGACTGGAGCGAACTGCGGATCTGGCGCCTGCCCGCCTTGCAACGGTTTTTGGAAATCAGCCGCGCGGTCTTGGTGCAGCAGGGGGCTTCGGGCGGAAATCCGGAAACGGTGCTGCGGTCCTTGTGGGCTGGATTCGAGGCCGATAGCGAACCCGACGAGGACACTGACGAGGCCATGGAGGATGACGCATGAATCTGCCGTTTTTCAGCCCCGATCCCGTTTCGGCGCGGGAGTTGCTGTTGATCGGGTATCAGCTTTTTCCCCGCGGCCGCATCCCGCTTCATCCACGCCTGACTGTCCTGTCCGGGAATAACGGCGTGGGCAAGACCACCCTGCTCGACGCCATCCAGACCGTCATCCTGTGCCATCAGCACTACATTTCCATGAACGTGGCCTCGGGCCAGAACGACCGGTCCATCATCGGCCAGTTGCGGCAGCGGGTGGCCTGGACGGCCATCGGTATCGGCGGGCACGAGACGGTCACGGCCCTGGGTGTGCGCCTTTTTGTCCGCCCCAGCGGCGAGCAGCTGGAGCTTGCGCCCTTTGTGCTCAAACACGCGGCTTTGACCGAAAGCCTGTTTCTTGACCCCGCGACCAACGAAATCACTCCGGATTTGAGCGCACTGGGCCGTAACGTGCTTCGGGCCGATCCTGGGGCCGAGTGCCTCCCCTTTGACCGGGTGGACGACTATCATTCTTTTCTGTTCGAGCAGGGCATTCTGCCCATTCCGCTGATGCGCAAGGGCAAGAAGAAAACCTTCGCCAATTTGTGGCGGCAGATCACCCAGCCCCGGCTGAACGATTTGCAGGCCTTTTTGCAAGACATGCTGTGCCCGCCGCCAAGCCGGCGGACCAATTTTTCGGACGTGGAAAAGTTGATGCGGGACAGGCGCGGCGTGGAGGAACGGCTGCGTGGGCTGGTTCGTTTCCGTCAAACACGCCAGACGCTCGATGGCCTGCGCGGGGCCCTGGATATGGCGCGTCGAGCCAGTCTGCGGGGCGATTTGGCCATTGGTATCGAGCGTGAGGCCGCCGTGCGGCAGGCCCTGGAACGCAATGGGGTCGAGTTGGAGAAAACCCAACGGCTGTTGACGGATCGGATCGCGGGGCTGGCCAACCAGGAGCGGGACGAGCGTGCTCTTCTGGATCAACGCGACCTGTGCCAGAAGCAGCAGTCCTCCTTGGCCGTGCAGTTGCGCCATCACAAGGAATATCAGGAGGCTGGCCGGGTTTTGCAACAGGCCATGGAGCAGCTTCGAGCCGCCGAGGGGGAGCTGTCCCGCCTTGTCGCGGAGCTTGTCCCCGTGGTGGAGGGGATGGCTGCCGTTGGTGAACAACAAACGCGTTTGTTGTTGGAAAAAGAGCGGTTGGGAGCGCGGCGGGAGTTGCTGGAAAAGGAAACCGCGACGTGGACGGCATTTCAGTGTGAGTTGGAGAAGGCCGCCGGAATTTTGGAGCGGCCTGTCCGGACCAAGGCCGACGTGATCGAGCTGTGGGCCACCTGGGACAAGCCCTATCGGGAGCAGTTGCTTTTGTCCGAATGGCGTGGCCAGCTGCCGGATTTACGGCGGCGCGCCACGGCGCATCTGGAAGCCCTGGAATCGTGGCGCGCCCTGGCGCGCGATCACGGCCTGCCCGAAGCATTTGAACGCGAGGCCGTGGAACGGCTCCAGGCCGACGCGCGCCGGAATATCCGGGACAAAGTTTTGAAGCTGGACGCGATGAACCAGCGGCAGGCCCGGCTGGTGGATCTGCGCCAGACCCTGGCCAAGGGTCGGCCACCCTTGCCGGAAGCGGCCAGGCGCATGGTCGAAAATGGACTGGCCGAGCCCGTGGCCCAGGATTTCGACGAGTTGGAGGTGGACCGCGCCGCTGTTTGGCAGAAACGTCTCGGGCCTTTCGCTTTGGCCATCCGGCCCGCGCCAGGGGTTGACCCCCTGGAACACCTGGCCGGCCCGGATCGTGTGTTTTTGGTTTCCGGCCCGGTGGACCGGGCGGCGTGGTCGGGGACGAATGCGGATCTTGGCGGTTTCGGAAATTTGGGTTGGTACGAGCCGGACGGCCCGGTGTGGCTGTCCAGCCGGGCCAGGGTCCAGCAGCTTGGCCTTTTGGAAACGCAGCTCAGGGAGTTGGATGCCGCCCAGGCCCGGATTCGGGAGGATACCACGGCCCTGGAGTTGTGCGAGAAACGGTGCGCCGCCCTGGTCGGGGCTTGGGCCGCCCTGGAGGACCGGGACGCGGTGACACGGGAAGAAGAACTGGCCCGGCGCATCGAGCGGGTGGCCATGAATCAGCCGCGCGTCAAGACGTGTTTTGAATGTGTGAACAGGCTCAAGCAGCACCTGCATGTTTTTGAATTGGAAGAGTGTCCGCGTCAGCTCAAGACCGTCCGGGAACGTTTGGCCGATATCGAGAACGAGGCGCGGGCCCTTGCGGCGGAAGACTCCCGGCTTCGCGCCTTGCGGCACGAGGCGGAAGCGCGTCGCAAGGAGCTGGAGCAAGCCGTCCATGTTCAGGACAAAATCCGCGAGGGGGCCGAGGTCCGGCGCCGCCAGCTGGAGCAGGAGGAGCCCGGCGACGTTTTGGAGGGGCGGGTCGATTTTGCCCGGGCCGAGGATATGGCTGGGAGGATTCTGGCCTTGGACCGGAAACTGGAAGCCCTGCGTCGCGAAATCGGGGAGGCCAACCAGCTTGTCGGACAGAATCGTTCCGAGATCGGAAATTTGGCCGCCAGTGGCGCCGCTCTGCGGAGCAAACAGGCGCATGCGGCCGAGGATTTGGAGCGGGCCCAGGCTGCCTGGCGGGGGCAGTACGGCGACGAGATGCCCGGAATCACGCCCCGGGATCGGGAGGAGTCGCGGCGGAATGCCGCGCGGCGGGAATGGGACGAGGCCAGGGGCGAATTGATCAAAACCCTGGAACACGTCTGCCAGGAATATGGCCAGCCAATGAGCCTGAGCCGGGACCAGGAGCCGGACCGTTTTGTGGAGGACGTGTTGCGGATGCTCATTCCGCCCGATCTGGAGTTGGACCGCGAGGAGGAGAAGTTGGAATCCCTGCGCGCCGAGCTGGCCCAGATCGAGAAGAAACTGCGCGGCTATGTCGAGGAGATCCGGCGCAATGTCGATCTGGATATGCAGGGTCTAACCCGCCGCCTGCTGCGCATCAACGACATCCTGTCCAATCTGGGCTTTGGCAAGGTGCGCAAGGTCTATCTGGAAAAGGTGCTGGAGCCGGTTTACGAAGGCCTGAAGCATCTGCGTGGTTCCGGCCAGCTGCCGCTTTTTTCTTCCGGCGGCATCACGGGGTTGCGCGAATTCTTGGATCAGATCCGGGAAATCATCGCCCGTCATTCCAGGGGCACCCAGCTGGAGGACGATCAGATCACGGATTATCGCAGTTATGTCCGTCTGACCTGGGCCATCGAGGACGACCAGGGCCGGGAACGGCGCAGTGGCTTTTCCAGCGGCGAGGGCTTGGGCATCAATCTGGCCATCTGCCTGAGCCTGCTCTTTTACGAGGGGTCCGAGGCCGGACGGCAACGCGGCAGCGGGTTTTTGCTCATGGCCCTGGACGAGGCCGAGCGCCTCGACGAGCGGGCCATGAACACAGTGCGCGACCTGTTGGACCGGGTGGAATGCCAACTGGTGCTGGCCCTGCCCCGCATGCTGAACATCCCGGATTCCCTGACCCACATCCTGACTCCCCTGCCGCAGGGCGTGACCCATGTGGGCGTGTATCACGCCCCGGCCGTGGTTGGCGAACAGCCCGTGGAAGCATGATGGATCAGACCGCGAAGTATCTGGCGTGGCGGACCCTGCTGGACAGGGGCCGGGTGGGGTGGCGCGAGGAATTCGCCATGCTTGAGCGTTCCGGCATCGTGGAGCGGGACAAAAAAAAGGCCATTCTGCGCGACCCGGACGAACTGCGCCATCTGCTGTGCTCCGGATTCACCGAGGAGCGACAGGCCCTGGACGAGGCCGCCGGTCTGATGGCCTCCTTGGGACTGGATGTCGCCATTACGGATCTGGCCCGGGATTGTCTGGTGTTGCTGCGCGCCCTGGACGGGATCGAGCGTGTGCCCGCCCCGGTCTGGCGCCAGCAGCTCAGCGCCGAACTGTTCGGGGATTCCAAATATATCGGGCGGACATCCATCCTGAGCCGCATTTATGGGGACTGGCTCGGGCGCTTGCCCAGCCGGGGCGAAATCCGGCTCAAGGCGTTTTCTCCAGTTTCCGGCAGGACTGGCGGCCCGGATTTGCGGGCAGTGACCCGTGGCTTGGGCCAAGCCGTGATTTTGCCCGGCTTTGGCCTGCCGGAAGAGTACGAACTGGATGCCGTGTCCCTGGTCGTGACCTGCGAAAACCTGTCTCCATTCGTGGGCATGGAGCTTCCCTCGGGCCTTCTGCTGTATACCGGCGGCTATGCCTCGCGCGGGATCGCCGCATGGTTGCGCGCCTTGCCCGCCGGCTGCCCGTGGGTGCACTTTGGCGATGTCGATCCGGACGGGCTGGCCATTTTCGATCATCTGGCGGCGTCCAGCGGCCGCGCGGGGCGATTTTTTCCTGATCCGGCCGTGCTCGACGAGCTTTGTCCCGTGCTGCCGGCCTGGAAGGGAGCTCGGTCGTTCCGCGTTGACGCCTGCCGCACGGCGGCTACCCGCGTTCTGGCCGTCTGGGGCCTTGCGCGCGACATGCAGGTGGAGCAGGAGCAGGTTCTGCATGCCGCGCGCCGGCTTGGAATCGATCTTCTGGCGGCGTTGGCGCGCGTCTGAGCTCATCTGGTCCCGACGGACCCGTCACCACTCCCGCTTTTCGCCGATCAGGCCGTGGGTGGCGAAATAGCGTCCCGCTTCCATGTCCATCATGACCACGTCGTTCTTGGCGTGTTCGTTGTCGCTCTCCAGCCATTCGTCCCAGGCCTGTTTGTGGCAGCGCATGTCAAACGCCGCGCGCACGGTCAGGCCCGTGCACTGCAGCCATAGCTCCCGCCACCAGGACAGGGTGCAGAAGTTCATGCCGTCCACCCAGTACGGGCGCAGGTCGGCCGGCACCGAGTCCAGGGCGTGGCGCAGACCCGGTATGCCGACCAGAAGCAGGCCGCCGGGTTTGAGCAGGGGCAGGACATGCGCGCTCGGATATTCGGATTGGGCCGCGAAGTAGTGCCAGGAATCAATGCTGACCACGGCGTCGAACCGCTCCGCCTCGAAGGGCAGGGCGTGGGCCTCGCAGTGCACGGCCGTGATCCGCTCGGACAGGCCGGCTTCGGCAAAGCGCCGGGCGTTGTCCTCGGCCGCGACCCACAGATCGGCGGCGGTCACGGTGCAGCCGTATCCCTTGGCCAGGGCCATGGAGGTCAGGCCCATGCCGCAGCCCAGGTCCAGGACGCGGGCGTTTTTTGGCAGGGGAGCGCGGGCCAGCAATTCGTCGAGAATGCGCAGGGCGTTGGGACCCATCATGGTCTGGAGTTGGAAGTCGCGGGGGAAAAGGGTGGTGGAATCGAAAGTCATTGGTAAATCTCCTTTGTTTGGTCGAATCGTATTCCGCGCCGCGCCATCTGTCCCGCCCCGTGATGATTGGAAAACAAAAAAGCGCCACGGGATGTCCCGTGGCGCGGTGGTTACCTTCCGGCGGTCTGGCGCAGAATTTTGGCGATGGTTTTGGGCGCCAGATGGAACTGCTTGGCCAGTTCCCGGGCGCTTAAGCCTCGCGCGTGTCGGGCGCGGATGTCGCGGTTTCTGGCCGCGATGTCGGCGCGTGTCGTGGTCCGTTCGCCCCAGGCCTGTCTGCGGTCATCCCGGCGCGGGATGTACACGCATTGCCCATCGATATAGCGCTGTACGGCTTCCAGAAGGTTTTTCGGCAATACTTCCGTGGCGTTGGTGTAGCCCATGGTGCTCCTCCTCGTGGTGCGTCAATTGAGGACGGGGCAGGGGCCACGGGCCCGGTCAGATCACCGGGCGTCGCCCCTGCGGAGCGTGCCGACAAAATCCAATGATGCGCTGAACATCCAGTCTCCGGGG
>RZYB01000120.1 GCA_009930495.1 Deltaproteobacteria bacterium | reverse complement strand
CCAAGGCGAACACGCCATCCGCGTCGGGAACTTTTCCGGTGATGGCGGAAAATTCGCCCTCGTAACTCTGGCACAGGTTCAGATACACATGCCGGTTGGCCGGGGTGACCGCTCGAATATCCATGCATTCCTCGCGATAAAAAAAGGGACTCCGACCTTGACCGGAATCCCTCGGGAACACGTCCGCCGCTCCTGGCTACAACGACGCGCCAACCATCCGAGTCAGGCGCAGCAGCTGGTTCGTGAAACCGGCTTCGTTGTCGTACCAGACAATGATCTTGACCATGGTGCCGTTCATGACCGAGGTGCACAGGCCATCGACCACGCCACCATAAATGCTGCCAACATAGTCGCAGGACACCAGTGGCACTTCGGTGTAGCCCATGGCCCCGCCTTCCTTGCCGCTGGCAGCGGCCTTGAGCACGGCGTTGACCTCGGCGGCCGAGGTCGGTTTATCCACTTCCACGACCAGATCGACCAGGGACACGTTGGGCGTGGGCACGCGCACGGCCATGCCGTCGAGCTTGCCGGCCAGGGCCGGAATGACCAGACTCACGGCCTTGGCCGCGCCGGTGGTCGTCGGCAGGATATTCATGGCCCCGGCCCGGGCGCGGCGGATATCCTTGTGGGTACCGTCGAGCATGCGCTGACTCATGGTATAGGAATGGATGGTGGTCATCAGGCCGTGCCTGATGCCAAAGGCGTCATGCAGGGCCTTGGCCGCCGGAGCCAGACAGTTGGTGGTGCAGGATGCGTTGGACACGATGCCATGCGCGGCTGGATCATACAGCGAGTCGTTGACGCCCATGACCACGGTCAGGTCGGCGTTCTTGCCCGGCGCGGAGATGAGCACCTTTTTCGCCCCGGCCGCCAGATGCTTCTCGCAACTGGCCCGGTCCGTGAACTTACCCGTGGACTCGACAAGAATGTCGATGCCCTTCCAGTCCCAAGCGTCCGGAGCGTTGCGGGTGACCAGCACCTGTCTGCCATTGACCAGAAATCCCTTGTCGTTGGCCTCGACCTCGCCGGCAAAGGTGCCGTGCACGGAATCGTACTTGAGCAGGTGGGCCAACTGGGCGTTGTCGCCGCGCGCGTTGACGCAAACCAGTTCGATGTCCTGGACGTCGGCCAAGAGCCGGGCCATGTAGCGGCCGATGCGGCCAAATCCATTCAGCGCGATTTTCACAGCCATTTTCTCTCCCTGGAGCTTAGATTTTATTGGACGAGCCAAGCACGTTGCGGATCTTGTGGGCGACCATGTCGCGCACCGCGTCCCGGGCCACCTGCAAGTACTGGCGCGGGTCGAAGTGACTTGGATTTTCGGTCAGATACTTGCGAATGGTGGCGGTCATGGCCAGACGGATGTCGGTGTCGATGTTGATCTTGCACACGGCCGAGGCCGCGGCCTTGCGCAGCAGATCCTCGGGCACGCCCTTGGCCCCGCCGATCTGGGCACCGTACTGATTGGCCATGGCCACGAACTCCTGCGGCACCGATGACGCGCCGTGCAGAACGATGGGATATCCGGGCAAAAGCGCGGCGATCTTTTCCAGCCGGGCAAAATCGAGCTTGGCCTCGCCGGTGAATTTGTAGGCCCCGTGGCTGGTGCCGATGGCGATGGCCAGGGAATCGCAGCCGGTCTTGCCGACGAATTCCGCGGCCTGATCCGGATCGGTGTAGACACTGTGCTCGGAGCTGACGTCATCCTCGACGCCGGCCAGCTTGCCAAGCTCCGCCTCGACCCACACGCCCCGGTCATGGGCATAGGCCACGACTTGCTTGGTCAGGGCGATGTTGTCCTCGAAGGACAGGTGCGAGCCGTCGATCATGACCGAGGAAAAGCCGCCGTCGATGACCTCCTTGCAGATTTCGAATGTCTGGCCGTGGTCCAGATGCAGGCAGACCGGCAGATCGTTTTCGGCCAGGGCCGCCTCCATGAGCTTGATAATGTAGCCCTGCCCGGCATAGCGGCGGGCGCCGGCGGAGACCTGCAGGATCAGCGGGGACTGTTCCGCGTTTCCGGCGGCCATGATGCCCTGGATGATCTCCATGTTGTTCACATTGAAACCGCCCACGGCAAAACCCTCGGCATAAGCCCGGGTGAACATTTCCTTGGGTGTGGTCAAAGGCATGATCGTCTCCTTCAAAAAATCGGTTATGTAGTGGGTTCCAGGTATCCGCGCAACGATTCCAAAAACGCGGCATGAGTCAGATCAAAGGCCAGGGGCGTCACCGTGATGTAGCCCTGGCTCAGATAGCCCCTGTCCGTGTCGCCGGATACCCGATCCGGGGGAATGACGCCGCACAGCCAATAATACGGATTGCCGCGCGGGTCTTTCCGCTCGTCATACCAATCACGGTAGGTGGAGCGCGTCTGGCGGCAGACCTTGAGGCCCTTGGCCTCGCTCAATCTTCCAGCTGGAAAATTGACATTCAACACGCAGTTTCGCGGAAAGCCAGTCCACAAGTCATGGGCCAGCAGGGACACCGCGTACCCGGCCTGGGCCGAGAGCTCTTCCGGATGGTAATCATCCACGGACACGGCCATGGCCGGAATGCCGGCCAGGGCGCCCTCGGTGGCGGCGGACACCGTGCCGGAATAGAGCACGTCCACGCCGACATTGGCGCCGGCGTTGATTCCGGACATGATCACGTCCGGAGCCTTGGGCAAAAGATGGCTCAAGGCCAGCTTGACGCAGTCCGCCGGCGTCCCGGAAATGCCCAGCCCGGAAAAGCCGCGTTCCTCGACCTCCCGCACCCGCAACGGCGAAAACAGTGTCACCGAATGCCCGACCGCGCTCTGTTCGGTCATGGGCGCGGCCACATGCACCCGGTGTCCGGCCCGGATCAGGGCATCGTACAAGGCCCGCAGGCCTATTGCTCGGATTCCATCATCATTGGTAAGGAGAATGTCCATTTTTCAGGCGCGTCCGGATAAAGTTTCTTGGCCTGGGCATGCCCCAGGGTCAGGGCCTTGACGTTGATGTCCAGAATCTTGGCCGGCAACACGCCGGCCAAGGCCTTCTTGACGTTTGCAAACTGCATGAACGGCAAAAAATGGCTGAGCGCGCCCAGACAGATGATATTCATGGTTTGGGGCAGACCGATTTTTTCCCGAGCCAGCTTGGTGAAGGGCAGGCCCCAAAAAATATTGGACGGCGTCTGCGACACCAAGGTCGTGTCCACGAGCAAGAATCCCGAAGGCTTCAAGTTGCGGAAATATAAATTGCACGCCTCCTGGCTGAGGGCGACGAGCATGTCAAGGTTGACCGGCTTGGGATAGCTGATGGGATTGGAACTGACCACCAAGTCGGCCCGACTGGCGCCGCCCCGGGCCTCCGGGCCATAGCTTTGGGTTTGCGTGGCGTAAAAGCCATGATCCAGGGCCAAAACCTGCCCCATGATCTTGCCCAGGGTCAGGATGCCCTGCCCGCCCGTGCCGGACAGACGGATCTCGAAACGGTTCAATTCGTGCTGCTTTGGCATTTTCCCTGCTCCTGGAGTTTGGTGCGCAGTTCCTCGTAGCGGACCTCAAGACCGGGCCGCATCTCGTCACGAAAAACGCCGATGGGCGTGAACGCGGCCTTTTCCTCGGCCGTCATTTCCTCGTAACGATTCAACTTGACCGTGTTTTCCTTGTACCACCGGTACATATCGACCACGGTTTTGAACTTGTTCTTGCGGCCGTACTGGGTGTGACAGGGGGTAAGGATCTCGACCAGATTGAACCCCGGCTTGTCCAAGGCGGCGCTGATCAGATCGTCGAGCATGGTCGCGTGCATGACCGTGCCCCTGGCCACATAGCTGGCGCCACTGGCCATGGCCATGTTGACGATGTCGAAGGAGCTTTCCAGTTGTCCAAAAGGCGCCGTGGCCGAAATCGCGCCCTCGGGGCTGGTGGGCGAACTCTGGCCGCCGGTCATGCCGTAGATGTTGTTGTTGAGCACCAGGGCGGTCAGTCCGATGTTGCGCCGAGCGGCATGAATGAGATGATTGCCGCCAATGGCCATGGCATCGCCGTCGCCCATGACCACGATGACCTTGAGATTCGGATTGGCCATCTTGATGCCCGTGGCGAACGTCAGGGCCCGGCCATGGGTGGTGTGCACGGTGTTGAAATCCACGTACACGGCCATGCGCCCGGAGCAGCCGATCCCGGCCACCAGGACCACGTCGTCCTTGGCCAATCCGAGCCTGTGCACGCTGCGGATAAGGGACCCGAGCACGATGCCGTGCCCGCACCCGGCGCAGTAAACATGAGGGAATTTTTTGTTATGCCGCAAATAGTCGTGAATGAGTTCGGTGACTTGTGCCATGGTCATGCCTGCATGATGGATTTGAAGATTTCCGAGGGGGTGATGATCTGGCCGTCGATGCGGTTGATGGTCATGACGTGGGTCAAGCCGTTGTTGACGCGCTTCACCTCGCGCGACATCTGCCCCATGTTCATTTCCGGGACGACCAGGGCCTTGCACTGGCGGGCCAGGGGCTGAACCACGGATTTCGGGAACGGAAAAAGTGTCTTCAGCTTGAGCAGGCCGGCCTTGATCCCGTGCTCGCGAGCCATGTGCACGGCCAGTTCGGCCGACCGGGCCACGCAGCCATAGGCGATGACCACGACCTCGGCGTCGTCGCAATCAAGCGTGTCCACTTGCTGGATATCGTAAAAAAACTGATCGATCTTGCGGAATTGCCGTTGCATGAGGGCCTTGACCTCGTCCGGCTTGGACGTCGGAAAGCCGTTTTTGTCGTGGGTCAGGCCGGTGACATGGAAGCGATACCCAGACCCCAGCGGAGCCAGGGCCGGCACGCCGCGCATGGTTTCCTCGTAGGACACGTACCATTCCGGCGGCATGGCCGGAGCGACCCGGGCCAGAATCTCCAGGTCCTCGGGATCGGGCACGGAGATCTTCTCGCGGGTATGGGCCGTGATTTCATCGAGAAGCAGGATAACCGGGGTACGGTATTTTTCGGCGAAATTGAAGGCGACAACGGTCATCTCCAAACATTCCTGCACATTGCTGGCCGAAAGCACGATAATCGGATGATCGCCGTGCGTGCCCCACCTCGCCTGCTGCACATCGCCCTGGGCCGGGCTGGTGGGCAGGCCGGTACTCGGCCCGCCACGCATGACGTTGACCAGCACCAGTGGCACCTCGGTCATGCAGGCGTAGCCCAAATTCTCCTGCATCAGGGAAAATCCCGGTCCGGACGTGGCCGTCATGGACTTGCGACCGGCCAGGGAGGCGCCGATGATGGCCCCCATGCTGGCGATTTCGTCTTCCATCTGAATGAAAACGCCGTCTGCCGTCAGGGGCAGGCGCTGGGACATGACCTCGGCGATTTCCGTGGACGGAGTAATGGGGTAGCCGGCGAAAAAAGAGCACCCAGCCAGGAGCGCGCCCTCGACCACGGCCTCGTTGCCCAAGGCGAAAAGTTCCTTCCGTTTACGCTTTTTCATGGCCATGACAGTCTTCCTGGTTAGGGGTTCCAATGCTTTCTTCCGGACCCGGATCGCTGCTTGCCGGCGGCTCCGGAGCGACCACGCGCGGATCGAACTGACCATCGGTTTTTCTGCGGCTGGTCTCCCTGGGCGTCACGGACACCGCGAAATCCGGACAGTGCAGCTCGCAAAAACCGCAGTTGACGCACTCGTCCTCGCGAACCACGTGGGACTTGCCATCCTCTCCCAACTCGAACACCCCGGCCGGACAAAAGGCCACGCAGATGCCACAGCCCTTGCACCAGTCCGGATAGATCGTCACTTTTGCCTGACCTTTCTTCTTGGACATAACCACCTGGTTTTTTACTTGTGATGGGGTTGGACGGATACGCGCGCTCGAACACTGTGGGCACGGCCCAGTCTGTGGCACGAGGCTTGCCAAAGCCAAAAACTTCCCTGTAGACCCAAAAAAGGCGACACGGCAAACACACCAAGGACAACCCGCAAATCCCCAATTCTTTTAAGAATTCCAGATATTGCCCTAGGTTGCGCCATTACTCCATGCACGCAGGAATAGCAACTCGATGACCCATAAAAAAACATTCGTCCAGGACTTTACCGCCGGCCAGAGCGTCTCCGACACGTTCGCCCTGGCCCAGGCCCAACGCAAGGAGGCCAAGAACGGCCCGTACTGGCAACTCACCCTGACCGACCGCAGCGGCAGCATCGAAGCCCGGATGTGGTTCCCCCAGAGCCAACGACACGACACCCTCAAGGCCGAGCAATTCGTGGCCGTCACCGGCCAGGTGGTGTCCTTCAAGGACCAGTTGCAGATGAATATCACGGAACTAAGCGTCCTCGACCCGGACGGGGCCGGTCTGGATCTGGCCGATTTCCTGCCCTGCTCGGCCGTGCCGCCGGAAACCATCCTGGCCGACATCGAACGCCTCCTGGCCGGGGAATTGTCCTTCAAGCCCTGGAAAGCCCTGTGCCGGAACATTCTCCATGACGACGACATCCGCGCCGCGCTGCTCACGGCTCCCGGCGCCAAGGCCATCCATCACGCCCACGCCGGCGGGCTGTTGGAACACACCCTGGGTGTCATGCGCGTCTGCCAGTCCCTGGCGGACCTCTACCCCTGCGTGGACAAGGAAATCCTGCTCGTGGGCGCCCTGCTGCACGACCTGGGCAAGGCCTTCGAGCTGACCCACGGCATCAGCCGCGAATACACCGACCAGGGCCGGCTGCTTGGACATATCGAGCTGGGCCTGGAAATCCTGACCCCGTTCCTGCGCAAGGCCAAGGACCTGCCCGAGGGCCTGGCCCTGCATCTCAAGCATCTTCTGATCAGCCACCATGGCGAGCTGGAATTCGGCTCGCCGCGCCGGCCCAAGACCGTGGAGGCCTTCATCCTGCACTACGCCGACAACCTGGACGCCAAAATCAACACGGTCCAGGGCGCGCTGGCCAACCCCGACACCGGGGACGCGGGCACCTGGAGCGAATACCAGCGCAGCCTGTCCCGCTACGTGTTCCAGCCGGCGCGCACTCCGGTGCCGGCCGGGGAACCCGCCCCGAAATCCGCCAAGCCCGGCAAAACGCCCACCCGTTCCACGGACGCGCCCCTGCTCAAGCTCATGGGCCTTGAATCCAGTGCCCACAATTCCTGAAGGAGAAGCAATGTTCATCACCCTTGAAGGCATGGAAGGCTGCGGCAAGACCACGCAATGCACCAAGCTCATCGAACACTATACCCGCCAGGGCCGCGACGTGCTGCACACGCGCGAACCCGGCGGCAGCAGGCTGGGCAAGGACCTGCGGCGCATCCTGCTCGATCCGAAAAACACGGACATCGCCTCCACGGCCGAGCTGTTCCTGTATTTGGCGGACCGGGCCCAACACGTGGCCAACGTCATCCACCCCGCCCTGGAAGAAGGTCGGACCGTCATCTGCGACCGCTTCGCCGATTCCACGGTGGTCTATCAGGGCTACGGCCGGGGGCTCGATCCCAAATTGCTGCGCCAGCTCAACGACGTGGCCGTCCAGGGGCTGTGGCCCAACGTCACCGTGCTCCTGGACGTGGACCCGGAAATCGGCCTCAAACGCGCCCTGACCCGCAACATGCGTGACAACAAAACCAGCACCGAAGGCCGCTTCGAGGCGGAACACCTGGGTTTCCACGCCCGTGTTCGCGAGGGCTACCTGACCTGGGCGGCCCTGCACCGCAACCGGTTCATCGTTGTCGACGCCGGCCGCGACCCGGACGAGGTCTTCACGGCCATCCTGCGTGGCCTGGAGGAGAAGGGCCTTGACTGAGGTCACGGGTCTGGTCCTGACCCTGAACGGACAAAAATACTTGGAACAATGCCTGGAATCCCTGTCCTTCTGCGACAAACTCCTGGTCGTGGACTCGGGCAGCACCGACGCCACCGTGGACATCGCCACCCGCATGGGCGCCCGGGTGCTGGTCAATCCCTGGCCCGGGCCCAAGGCCCAGTTCGAATTCGCCTTTGCCCACATCGCGACGCCATGGGTCGTGTCCCTGGATCAGGATGAAATCCTGTCCGACGAGTTGCGCGCGGCCATTCCCGACGCCCTGCGCGCTCCAGGAGAAAACAACGCCTTTTATTGCCCGCGCGCATCCTTCTATTTCGACCGATTCCTGCGCCACAGCGGATGGTATCCGGACCTTTTGCCCCGCGTCTTCAAACTGGAATCAACCACCGTGCATGTTTCCGGACCGCATTACGGATTCTCGCCAACAGGAAAAACAACACGCCTGCATGGTGACATCATCCATTATCCGTACGAAAATCTCCAACAGCACGTGGAAAAAATCAATTACTACACGCAGATCGCGGCCCAGGAAATGCATTCCAAGGGCCAAGGAGCCGGCTTGGCCACGGCCTTGGGGCATGGGCTGGCCCGCTTCCTGAAAATCTATCTGATCCGCCTCGGTTTCCTGGACGGAAAGGCCGGATTCGTGCTCGCGGTCAACTCTTTTTTCTACGC